>CAYZPB010000019.1:0-17245 GCA_964480445.1 uncultured Caryophanales bacterium | reverse complement strand
AACTTAATTAGAGGGGATTTCTGATGGAAGGGACTGAGCTTAAAAATTCTATTGTAGAATATGCGAATAAACTAGGGATTAGTAAGATAGGCTGTACAAGTGTAGAGCCACTTACCGAGTTACTGACAGTTCTGGAGCAAAGACAAACTGATCAGCATCAGTCGGATTTTGAAAATAAAGAAACTGCTGCTAGAATTGATCCGCGAATATTGATGGACGAAGCAGAAACATTAATCTCAATTGCAATCGCCTATCCATCAGATCTACCAACGGTAATAGATGTAACTAGTGACACAATATCTTCTCGTGGAATTGTTTCTCGTTTTGCCTGGGGGCTGGATTATCATCAAGTTTTGGAAGAAAAACTTGAGCTGCTAGCAAATTTTATCAGTAAGTTAGTTCCTGGCGCAAAATCACAATATTATGTTGATCGCACTGGGCTAGTAGAAAAAGCATTTGCTGAGCGAGCTGGTATTGGCTGGATTGGTAAAAACTCTTTATTAATTACACCGGAATATGGTTCTTATATTTTTCTTGGTGAGCTACTTACAACGGTTAAGCTTAGTATAGATCAGCCGATGGACGATCAGTGTGGTGAATGTCAATTGTGCATTGATACCTGTCCGAATCAAGCCATTCTCACAAATCGTAACATTAGCGCAGGGCGTTGTTTGTCAGAGTTAACGCAGCAAAAGCAGCTAGACAGCGATCATTATGAAGTGCTAGGAGCACATATTTATGGCTGTGATATTTGTCAAGAGGTCTGCCCGAAAAATCGCGGACTTAACAAAAATCTGACGGTTAATTTCAAACCGCTAGCGGAGCAGGCGAGACCTGTTTTGTTAGAGTTGTTGCAGATGACTAACCGTCAGTTTGCAGAAAGATGGCAAGAAACTGCAGCAGGTTGGCGTGGCAAAAGGACACTGCAACGAAATGCGATAATTGCTTTAGCAAACTCACAAGAGCTGTCTGCTTTAGATGAAATCAATAAGTTGATGGAGGATGATCGTGAGGAGATTAGAAAGGCTGCAACTTGGGCGAAAAAGCAACTTATCAGCTGAATAAGCTTGCAAGATGGAGGTTTAAATATGAATGAAAATAATAAAATGATTTACTATTCAACGATTGAGACGGATTTAGGGGAAATGATGCTGGCAACAACTGTTGATGGGTTGTGTTGGCTGAACTTTAGCGATAACGGATCAGCGCTTAAAAAACTAACTGTCTGGGTTAACAAGACGCTAGGTAGCTGTGAACTGAGTGAGGGTAACGGGCAAATGGAAGAAGCAAAGCAGCAATTAAAGGAGTATTTTGCAGGCGAACGGCGTGCATTTGATTTACCCCTTGATATATATGGAACGGATTTTCAACAGGCGGTATGGAATGCTTTGATGACAATACCTTATGGGGAAACTCGAAGCTACAGAGATATAGCTGATCAGGTTGGTAGCCCCAAAGCAGTGCGTGCTGTAGGTGGAGCTAACCATCAGAATCCGCTTTCAATTATTATACCTTGCCATCGAGTAATCGGTGCTAGTGGTGCACTTGTTGGCTATGGTGGAGGCTTAGATTGCAAGCGTTATCTTTTAAAGTTAGAGGAATCTTTAACAGAGAGGGAGTAAGCAAAAATAATGACGATAAATATAGTCTTATATGAGCCGGAAATTCCTGCAAACACAGGCAATATAGCACGAACCTGTGCGGCGACTGGTGCGCGTCTGCATCTAATAAAACCGCTCGGGTTTTCACTTGAGGATAAAATGCTAAAACGTGCTGGACTAGATTATTGGAATGAAGTTGAAGTAAAAGTGTATGATAAGATAAAAGAACTATATGAAGCATATCCTGATGCAAGATTTTTCTATGCAACGACCAAAACCAAACAGAAATATTCTGATGTTTCTTATCAAGATAATGATTTTATCGTTTTTGGTAAAGAGACGGCAGGTTTACCCTTGTCATTACTTGAAGAGAATTGGGCGCAGACAATCAAACTACCGATTCGCGAGACAAGCAGGTCGCTTAACCTCTCAAATGCTGTGGCCGTCGTGCTTTATGAGGTATTAAGGCAGTTTGATTTTAAACTGATTAAGGACTAGGAGGTAGTATCATGACAAAAATTCCCCAAGTAGATTATGCAATAATTGGTGGTTCGAGTACTTTTTCGATTAATTTCCCAGAGGCATTAGAGCTAGCAGAAGTTGAGGTGCTTGCGTCTAATCTGGTTTATGAGACACCATATGGAGAGAGTCCAGTCTTTAAACTCATTTCTATTGCCGGCAAAAAAGCACTCACTGTTCGCATGCATGGTTGGCGACCAGCTGCTGGTGTTAGCAGGGCTGACGCGTCTAGACAGCTGTTCTGGGTATTGCGTGAAGCTAATGTTAAGCGAGTTTTTGCAGAAGGCGGGGTCGGCAGTATCAATCAGCTATTGGAATTGCGTGATTTGATTATTGTTGACGACTATATCGATTTTTCAATGCGGCAGGATGTTGCTTTAGGCAGTCCTTATCTGTTGACAATGCGCGAACCAATCTGTCCGCTTGGAAGCAATGATTTAGTTATGGCTGCTACAGCAGCACTTGCTGGTACTGGGCGACACGTTTTTGGACGTGGTACTTATGTTAATACGGATGGCAGACATTTTGAGTCACGTGCAGAAGTCCAGATGTTTAAGGGTTGGCAGGGAGATGTTGTTGGCCAAAGCATTACACCAGAGGTCTATTTAGCACGCGAGATTGGTGCATGCTATGCTGGGATTTATATGGTGGTAAATTATGCTGAAGGTATTATCCGTGATTGGACGCATAAAGATTTAAGTGATATTTTTTATCAGGAGGCTGAATTGGTTGGAAGAGTTTTAATTGCTGCGGTTAAGTCGAACTCTATTTCGGAAACTCAGTGCAATTGCAGAAAATATCGAACGGATACTTTATTAAAAGAAGAATAAGGAGAGGGGATGCCTGTGGGCAAAGCAATATTATTTGATTTAGATGGTACACTGATTCCTGCAAATACAGAGGAGTTTATTAAAGATTATATGGTCTCATTAGCGGATTATATAGCAGATTATTTTCCCAAGGAGCTATTTATGAAAAGCCTACTTGCAAGTACAGAGGCCGTGGTACGCTGCGTTGATGGACGCTTCACAAATCAAGAGGTTTTCATGAAGAGTTTTTTGGAGTTGACACAGCTTGAGCTTGTTGATGTGGTGACAGTTTTGGATCAGTTCTACGCAACAAAATTTCCCTTGCTACAAAAACATGTGCAATCGTCTGATTTATCACGGACAATTGTAGAGACAGTTCTAGATCAGGGTCGTAAAGTAGTTATCGCGACTAACCCACTTTTTCCGATGGATGCGGTTATTGAACGGCTACGTTGGGTAAATATAGATGATATCGATTTTGCACTTGTTACTTCGTATGAGAACTCACGCTATACTAAGCCGCACGTTCAGTACTATCAGGAGATTCTTGATAAGCTTGCATTAGAACCAGAAGAGACAATAATGATTGGCAATGACATGCAAGAGGATATGGTTGTAAAAGAGTTAGGAATCCGCACCTATTTGGTTGAGGACCATCTACTTGATCGCAGTGGTAAAGAACAGTATCGTGTTGATCAACAAGGATCTTTAGCAGAATTAAAGCAAGATCTCAAAAGCAAAAGCGGAATTTTCGCTTAGTGGGTAAGAGATTATGTATCTAATACTTGCGCTTACATTTCTTTTTCTGTTACTAGGTATTGCATTAAAGTTTTTGAAATGGGATTGGTTAATTGCTGGCTATAACACGATGTCTAAAGAGAAAAAGCAAGAGGTCGATATAGTAGGATTGCGCAATTTTCTGAGTAATAGCATGTTTATAATGGCAACTATTTTCTTAGTAGCATTCTTATTTTTTTACGCGGGTTATAATATTGCGGGGCAAGTTATTTTTTCTATATTAATTGTTTACAGTATATTTATGACGTTTTATTTGCAACGCTTTAATCATAACAAGAAAAATAGAAGCAAGACAGTAATAATTCTTCTACTGCTTCTACTAGTTACTGGTGTATTTGTTTTCGGTCTTATCTTTTTTGGCGGCAAAGAGCCGGAGGTTTTAATTGATACGGATCAGATTACAATTAGTGGAATGTACGGGTTGACTATACCTATAGATGAATTGACGGAGATCCAATTAATTGAACAGATTCCGCAAATTACTGCTAGAACAAATGGCTACAGCGTTGGCAGTATACTAAAGGGAAACTTCAAGCTAGAAGAGTATGGAAAAGGAAAACTGTTTTTGATGTCTGATCAAGGACCGTTTATTCTACTACGCAGTCAAGAGGATTTTTATATTATAAATTTTAATGAAGTTGATAAGACGATGGAGCTGTACGAGCTGATAGGGTCTTATTTCTTGCTTTACTGAAGAGTTATAGGTACATTATAAGAAGCATGTCAGAAATTTGTAATAAATAATACATATGTGAAGCGGTGGTTTCCAGTTAGTATAGTTTATAATGATATTATCTAGAATTTTAAGATTGATAGAGAAAACTAGACTTAAAGTTTGAGGTGCATTAGAAATGAAACGTGATGTATTGTTATTTGTTCTTAAAACTATACTTTTAACGGCCGCAGTATTTGTGACTTTGCGTCTTTACAGTTGGTATGTAAATAAACCTGTGGTAGTGTTTGTAAATCTCCTTTTTTATATTGCAGTCATTATTTTAATTATTGGTTTAGTATTAGTTTTAATTAAATTCTTTAGGGAAGGTAAATACGGTAGCAATGCTCTAGGTATATTAAATTTCTCCACTTTATTGATTGCTGTTGCACTTGCTTTATTATTGATAAGCTCAATTCTTACAATGATTATTTGTAATTTAACATCTTGAGAGAATTAATTAAATAATATTTTATCGACACCCTAATTAACTAGGGTGTCGATTTTTGTTGGCCAATAGCAAATAATATAAATTTGAGAAAACTTGTTTTTTACTAGTGACAAACATTTAGAAATGTTTTATGATATGAATCAATGGTAAAGATTTACAGTAATTGAATAACATGTAACACTGTTTAGATAGGTAGGAAAGTAGATATGGATGTAAATAAAAGTAAGTTGCTGAGGGATCAAATACGTGCACAGATTAATGATTTGTATTTAGTTACTGATGAAGAGATTCGTTTGTATATTGAAGAAAAAGTTTTTGAATACGCAGCTGGAATAACGCTTTTAGTACAGGAGAAAATTGATTTAGCAGATAATATATTTAATTATATTAGAGGATATGATGTCCTACAACCTTTACTTGAGCAAGAAGAAATTACTGAAATAATGATTAATGGCTATAATAAAATTTTCGTTGAAAAGAATGGTGAGATTATAAAGACAGCAGTTGAGTTTGAAAGTGAAGAACGACTAGAAGATATAATTCAAATGATTGTTTCGAAAGTGAACAGAGTAGTAAACCAATCCTCCCCTATTGTAGATGCTAGAATGAAGGACGGGTCCCGAGTAAATATCGTCCTTCCTCCTCTTGCATTGAATGGTCCGACAATGACAATTCGTAAGTTTCCTAAGGACCCACTCACAATTCAAAACTTAATTGCTAACAATACATTATCGGAAGATGCCGCTAATTATTTAGGCTTGCTTGTACGGGCGAAATACAATATTTTCATCAGCGGTGGCACTGGTTCTGGCAAGACTACTCTACTTAATGTACTATCAAATTTTATCCCTGAGCAAGAAAGAATTGTTACGATTGAAGATTCCGCAGAGCTACAGATAAAAAACATCAAGAACCTTGTCAGGCTCGAGATTAGAAATGCAAATACTGAAGGTAAGGGTGAAGTAACGATAAGTGATTTGATTAGAGCCTCTCTTAGAATGCGACCTGATCGGATTGTTGTTGGAGAAGTTCGTGGGCATGAAGCCTTAGACATGTTGCAAGCGATGAATACAGGGCATGATGGCTCAATTTCAACTGGGCACGGGAACAGTGCCGAAGATATGTTAAGTAGATTGGAAGTGATGGTTTTAAGGGGCGCAAACATTCCTGTAGGAGCAATACGAAAGCAGATTAGCTCTGCTATTGATATAATCATACATTTGGCGAAAGTAAGGGATAATACGCGACGAATAATTGAAATAAGCGAGCTTACTGGAGTAGTAAATAACGAAATTCAGCTAAATAGACTATATTGTTTTGAAGAGACTGCCTTAGATAACAAAAACAATAATATTGGTGAGTTGCAGGCAACAGGTAATAAATTGCAGCAAATTAGGAAACTCAAGCAATTAGAATTAGGAGGTTATCCTAGTGGTTGAAGCTGTCTATGATTTACGAATCCAGTATCCAAATGAAAATTGTAACGCTTTAGTGATTGATAAAGCCGAGGGATTAAAGTCGGAAGATATTATCAAGGTACAAGCTGAAATGTTGAGTGCAAATAGTTTGCTAGGACATGTGCCATTGCTCTTGGAAGAATTTAATTTAAACATCAAGCTATATTATGATATTCGCGATTATAAATCATTAAATAATTATTTAATGACAAAGCAATATTCGTGGCCTATATTACGAGAAATTTTTATAAAAATAATTGGAATTATGCGCAATAGTAGCAAATACTTGTTAGATTCTAATAAATACATACTTAAGTTGCCGTTAATTTATATTCACCCAGAAAAAAACAAACCACAGCTAATCTATTTGCCGTTAAGGGAATTAAAAAATGAAGCCGCTGCAGTAGATGAATTCAAACAATTATTTATTAATGTTTTTAAAGATAGCTCTGGGGTAGAATTAAATTTTTATAATATCATAATCGATTATTTTGACAACGATGAATTTACGATTGACGGTCTTTATAAAAGACTTCTTAGAGAGAACTTAGGTGAAGAGATTGAACTGGAAGAGAGATTAGAGCGATACGAAACAAACGAGCAGATAGTTAAAACAATCAAATCACAGCAAAATAATATGTTTAACTGGCCACCCACTCGTTTTTTTAAACGTAAAAATGAATCAAGCGCTAACACTGTTAAACAAAACAAGATAGATGAAATAAATAGAAGCAAAAATGCTGAAGAAAAACTAGCTGAAACAACTATTTTAAAGGATAATAAACCGCTCTTTTATCTAGAAAAGAAACATAATAAAAGTACGAACAGAATTGATTTAAATATGCCAAATTTTATCATTGGGAGAAACAAAGATATAGTAAATTACTGCGAAGATTCCAAAGAAATTTCAAGAGTTCATTTAGAGATAATCAGGGATACTCATGGTTATTTAATTAGAGATTTGGATTCAAAAAATGGCTCGTTTCTAAATGGCATAAGGTTATATGCGAATAAATTATATCTCATAAAGGAGGGGGATAAAATTACCCTTGCAAAAACAGAGTTTTCTGTAAAAAGTTTATTAAGTTTAGAAGGTGATGATAAATCGATAAGAAAAATTTTATAGCAATTGGTGAAGTCTTTAATCTTAGATATAAAATAATTTCAGTAATAGGCCAAGGCGGTATGGGGGTAGTATATTATGCTGAAGATATGAGAGTTGAGGGTAAATATTGGGCAATTAAAGAAATAAAGAATAGCAAGTTAAACGAAGGTGACTTTATTAACGAGGCAAAACTATTAGCAAAGCTTGATCACCCATATCTGCCAAAAATTATCGATTATTATTATGAGAAAGAGCATAAACGTTCCTACTTAGTTATGGATTACATCAAGGGTAATAGTCTGCAACATATTGTGGAAGCAGGAGAGGCTCTCTCAGAGATAAAAGTTATAAAGTACGCAATGCAGCTGTGTGAGATATTTAATTATCTGCACAATAAATTAGCGGCCCCAGTTATCTACCGAGATTTAAAACCAGACCATGTTTTAATTGATGAGCAAGACAATGTTAAATTAATTGATTTTGGAATTGCTAAAGATTATGTTCTTGGACAAGATCTTGATACAACACAGCTAGGAACTGTAAGGTATGCTGCTCCTGAACAATTCGATTCTAATAATGTAGATCACCGATCCGATATTTACGCCCTTGGTGCATTGCTTTATTATCTCTTTAGTAGAGGTAAACACTACTACAGTGTACGGAAGCCTCTCCAATACATGCGTAGTGATTTGCCAAACATTATTTATGTAATAGTAAATAAATTACTTATGTATAATCCACAATCGCGCTATCAAGATATAAAAGATGTACATGAGCAGTTAAAAATTGCAAAGAGTTATTACTACGACCGTACAGAGTTATTGGTGAACAATGTAAGCATAGAAAAAAATAT
Source organism: uncultured Caryophanales bacterium (assembly GCA_964480445.1). Classification (GTDB taxonomy): domain Bacteria; phylum Bacillota; class Bacilli; order Tepidibacillales; family Tepidibacillaceae; genus CAYZPB01. The sequence goes on along the minus strand of CAYZPB010000019.1, from coordinate 8,940 downwards.
TGAAAATTTAGAAACAAATCAACCTTACTTGGCAGAAAGTACATCACAGGTTATGGTTTGCTCACTTTCCAAGTGTGCTGGTTCAACTTTTTTAACAATAAATTTAGCGAAATACATTAGTGAGTTAAATATAGTTCCTAACGTTGTCGAAATGCCATTCAGTCCATATCTATTCGACTATCTTGGAGTAGAAAAATCAGACAGCCTTATAAAAGAGGATCGAAGTTTTTATAGTGCAGTTCATGAACTACATGAAAGGAAGCCATTATTAAAAGACAAAACGTACTCTGATAAGGGGATTATGTGGACGCTTGTTGATCCGCGGCGGCCGTTAATAAAGGAGGAAGATTGGGATGAAATGATGATGTTAAATCTTCTTTATTCATCAAGAAAAAATAGTGTCTCGTTAATTGATGTTGGAAATTACATAGAACACCATGCTATTGAAAATGCTATTAAATATGTTGATTGCTTGTTAGTAGTCATTGATCCAATTCTAATTAATATCGCACAAAACTTGCGACGATTATCAAAATTATGTGAATTAGCAAAAGCTGGCGTAAGGGTAGAACTAATTATTAACAACTGGACAGATTGTGTGCCAAAGCGAGAACTGTTAAAGTTATTTGATTTCGCGCCAACTCACTTCTGTCCCAATATCGAATTATCTTCCATCCATCGTGCAGCTTTTAATGGAGACATATTGTATGAATATACACATGTTAGTGAACTCCTAAAGGGTCCGTTAAGTGGAATAGCTACAGACATAGTGATGATGAATAACGAAAAAGCTAATCCAATGCGTAAAAAAGATAAATTTAAGTTTTTAAGAAGGTGATTATTTGAAAAAGTTTAATAATATACAAAATAAGATTAGAGTTTTTTTAAGCTATCTTATTCCAGCGCTGGGTCTCGTTATAATTGTGGTTGTATTAACTTTAATCTGGTTCTGGGAAACAGCTGGACGCGAACATTTTTTGTATGAACAAAGATTAGTGTTAAATCAAGCTGTTGATAGGGGGGCAATAATTGAGGAATCGATGCTTACTTACCAAAGTTTTGAAAAAAGCAATATTTTCTCTGATGCAGTCAGCGAGGTGAATGAGATTGTTGGACTGGAAGCAAGCAATTACATACCGCAAGGAACACTTCTTCATAAAAAATACTTTGCTTCAAATGATGTCAAGTTAGCAAGCGATCAATATATTTTAAGAATTCCAAGTGATTGGATATACTCAATGCCTAATAGCTTGCGCAGGCAGGATAAAGTCTATTTTCTAATATTTGGAAAAGATGAAAACTCAGATGAAATTCTCTTCGAAACAGAGGTTGCTTATGTTAAGGATAGTATGAACCGCGAAATTGTAAGTATGGGAAAAAGGGATCGGATTGATGGTACAGGGGCCATTGCCGAAGTATCCGTAATTATAACTTTGGAGAAGATGGCACAGCTAACAAGAATTATTAAGGATGGTAATAAAATTATTCTTTTATACGTGGAGGAAGGTGAACAATGAAAATTTTTATTGTATCAGAAAATAATAGCATAGCTAATCTTTTACAGATAATGGACAATGTTGACGTTGAAGAAGGAAGTGTAATCAATGAAAATATAGACGCAGAAATTATAGTAGTCTCAGAGAAGATAATCAGTTATGAAAGATTGCAGGCGCTAGTTGCAGGAAATAAAAAATCTAAAAATAGTAATAAAAAAGTGTTTTTCATATACTTTTACGACTATGATAATAACACCCTTAATAATATGCAAACTATCTGTCATTTACATGGTATTGAATTAATTTCCGGAAGATGTACTGATGAAGAAATAGTTAAAACAATTCTAAAAGAAAATTTCTCTGAAGTAAATGAGCTGTCAAATGTAATAACTTTTTTTGGCGCCGACAACAAAGTTGGGACTACAATGCTGTCCCATTCCGTAGCTGAGACGCTGTCTGCAAATACTGATTTTAGTGTCGGATTACTCTGTTTAAATAATAATCCTAGTAGGGAGTATCTAAAAAGCGATCTAGATACTGGTGTGGATCGACTTAAAATTAAACTATTCAATAATATTTTGGAAGAGGATGAGTTAGTACAGGCTTGTATAAAAGAGTCTGAAGGTCTATACATTTTGCCCGGCGTAAACTACTCCCCAGACGTTAAGCTTTTTCATCCAGAACACGTTAAAAAACTGATAAAAATGGCAGCTAATAAATTTGATTTGGTAGTAATCGATGCCGGAGGGAATATTGATTCAGGCTTGGCAATTGCTTCAATTCAACTTGCGAAGATAAGATATTTAATTGTTACGCAACAAGAATCGGTACGCAAAAACTATAAGAGAATTGAATCTCAAGTATTTAATGATCTAGGCATTGATGTTAAACAGTTTATGTTGGTAGTTAATAAATATATACGTTCCGAATTTACATACAGTAGTCAACAATTAAGCAATTTATATGGAACAATCCTCGCAACAGTAATTCCGCATGCAGATTTTTATGGCTGGAAGGCAGAAATAGAACAAAAAACATTATTGTATTATGGTCTAAAAAATTATAATAACCAAGTCGATTATCTATGCAAGATTATTTCTATGCAACTAAAACTACCATATCGCGTTGAAACCAGAGAAGGATTAATTAGGCGAAAAATTAACAGTCTGGGTGGTATGTAATGGCAGGAGCTTATTTTTCTTTAAATAAATACTTGAAGGAAGTTGAAGCAAGCAAGACATTGGACGAAAAGGCTTTAACCACCAATCAAAATCTTTTAAACTTTCACGCACTTTGTAAAAATATCAGTCAGAATTTTTTGGAGGGTTGGGAGTTTGAGCAAGGGAAAGAGAATTCAACAATTGACCAACTATTAGATTACCAAAAAAAAGCAATTATTGGCTACGAAGCTGAGTCTAATTACTTTATTTCAAAAATTGAAGCTTACTTAAAGAAGCACCGACTGCAGAATGCTTGGTATCCATCATGGTATGAGAATTTAACTACAGCTATTTTTCATGAAAATTGGGGTTTAGCTGGCATAGCTCCCTGGAAGAGAATGAAAGAGAGTAGCTCAGCTAAAATTATTGGTGAAAAAATATTTTTTTTAATAAACGGCAAGATGCAGCTTCAACAACAACGAATATTACCAGAGCGGTTAAAACAGCTGAGAAAAGCGCTCTTGTTACGAAATCCAGAGATTCATCTAAGTAATAAGTATGCAGAAGTATATATGCTGGATGGGACCCGCATTACTATATTTGAAGATGCAAAGGAACCAACCATTGTATTTCGAAAATATATAATTGAACAATTAACTTTTGTTGAACAGGCGAGAAGAGGTACAATTCCCGAGGAAATAATTCCTTTACTGAAAGCTAAAATAAAAATTGGTTACAATGTTAATTTTGTTGGGCCAGTCAGAAGTGGAAAAACAACTTTTCTAGAGACCTGGCAAAGTTATGAAGATAAAAGTTTGGAAGGGGTTTTAATTGAGACTGATCCAGAGATTCCACTCCACCAAATAATGCCAGAGGCACCAATAATACAAATAATTGCTGATGACGAAAGGCTTAATGAGATTACAAAGTCACTCATGCGCACAGACGCAGATTACTTTATTTTAGCTGAAGCACGTGATGCAGTAGCTCTTAATTTAGCACTAAAAATAACTACCAAAGGTACCCGCAGAGTGAAAAGCACCTTTCATTCAACAGATGCAACTGACTTTATATATGATGCGGCCACTGAAATCATTGCGAAGTTTGGTGGCGACCTGAGTTCAACTATGGTTAAGTTGGCCAAGGGATATCACTATTTATATGAGTTTATTCAATTACAGGACCGATCACAAAAACGACTAAAAAGTGTATATGAATTACGGTATGACCCAGTTTCTAGACTAATTACTATCCATCAGATTGTTAAATATAACTACCAATCAGATGACTGGTCCTATAAATATGACATTGGAAATGATAAAGAAGAAATTGCTATGCAAGAAGAGAGCGCTGCCCTTTTAATATTTAAAAGAGAGCTTAAGAAACTAGCTGGGAAAAAGCCGATGGCTGGAGATAGTGTTATCAGGCCCTTCTATGCTAAAGAAAATAGGGAGAGTTAATGTGAACGGGATAATAGAAGTTATTCTTTATATTGGTTTTTCTTTATTTCTATTCATTGGATTTATGATGGTTTGCTTCCCATTTATAAACCAACTTTATAGTAGAATGAGCATCTATAACAGATATAAAATAATTCGATCCAATGAGAATAAAACACGCAGAGCTGAATACTACAGTAAGTTTTCGTTACTAGCCGAGACAAGCTTCGGTATTAATAAGAAAAGAAATCTATATTTATTGTTACTGGTATCATTTTTAATTGCATTATCCACATCCTTATTTTTTTATCAAAACGGTGCTGTCCTACCCGTAATTTTTTTGGCTGCTGTTTTTACTGGGTCTATTCCTTATTTGGTATTATTCTTCAGGTTACAGACGATTAGAACGGCTGGAAGCAAAGAAATGGAGCAATTATTAATTGAATTGATCAGCCAATACCGCATTAATCATTATAATATGTATGAAACAATCGACCAGACGATTCCGCGTTTATCAAATTCAGCACACTCACAAAAAGCATTAATAAAATTAAGCCTTTCAATTAAACAAGCGAATTCTGACGGCGAAATAATAGATGCCGTTAATATTTTTAATTATGCTTTAAAAACTAACTGGTCAGCTATACTATCAGAAAACCTGAAATACAGTTTGGTTCATGGGGAGAATGTTTTTCAGGCGCTGGAAGATATTCTGGAAGAATCAAAAACAATGAACAATATTTATGAGAGAGACCGACAACAGAATAATGAAGCCCTATTTATGATTAAATATGTAACCCCCGCAATATACTTGTTTAGTGTATATGCAATGATCGCAATTATAGGATTTGACTTTTCAAAATATATTGAATATCAATTTTTCAATAATATTGGTTTAAAGTTTTTTCTGTTAATTTTCATATTTATGCTTATAAATAGTGGTATTTATATTTGGTTAAAAAAAAGAAAGAGAGATTTCTAAATTAAAAATGAGTATCAATATTATTTATTTAATCATAATTACAGTTTTACTGTTATTGTCAGTCTTAATTATTAGCTCGCGGCATGTCTCTAGAAAGTTAATACCAAAAGATAGTCCTAGGCACAGTTTTTCTGCTATAAAAACCCGCTACCAGAAATTTCTTATTCCTGTCGATGTTGATACAACAAACAAATTACTAAAAACTACAATTAATAGAAAATATTATCTACTTGCACATAATACTCTACTAGTCCTTGCTCTTCTATTGGGCATATTAATGCTGGTCGCAAGTAGCAATTCTACTATTAAAGTACTGTTTATTCTAATTATTTCTCTATACCTACTGCTTTTTCCTCGAGAAAAAATTTTTGGAAGCAAAACCCCATATCAATATCTTTTAGATCTATATGAGAACCGCCGCAAAAAGAGCATTGATTTCGAATTGTATAGACTAACACTACACTTGAAGAATTTGGCGGTTGCTAGTAATTACAAAGAGTATAGTTCTGATTACATACTCAATTCACTTTATGAGTCTGCTGGACAGATAAAACCAGTGCTAGGGAAGATGATTTCCTTATGGAATTTAGGACAGTTGAATGAAGCGGTTAATCTTTTTAGTGATGCAATAGGTACCCGCACTTCTCATGAGTTTTCAGTAATTTTAAGAAAACTTGACGACTTAACCACCAAAGAGCTAGTGGCACAAATCGACTTACTATTACAAATTATAAGGAAGGAGCGTGAAACAAGCCGAATAATCGCTAATGAAAATAGAAGCAATCTTATATATTTTACTGTGATTGCAACGAGTGTTGTAATTATGTTGAATTTTGTAGTTATTGTTTACTATATAGAAGCGATAAATAATATTCAGTTTTATATTAATTAGATTAGAGGTGAAATAATATATGAAACAATTAATAGTTACAGTAGCGCTTATACTGCTAGGAGTCTTTATTGCTAATACACTAGTATTGGGTGCTGATTCTAATAGTTTAAGATCAGGGGCCAATACAATTGCAGATAAAATGATCGAAGAAATTGAGGTAATAACAGTTCCTTAATAAGGTAAGGATGATGCAATGAAGGAATATATTGTTGGTTTTGCAGTTTTTTTAGTATTGATTTTCTTTCCCTTACAATGGTCGGTCAACCAAATTAATCATTACAAAATTCAGACTACAAATAATATTGTGTATAACGCCGCGCAAAAAGCTAGAACGGATGGCTACTTCAAACAATCAAATCTAGATGATCTAAGAATGCAAATAACAAACAAATTAAAGGTTTCACCAGCTGATATAAGGATTGAAGCCACAAGGACTCCTAAATATCGTTTAGATAATTTTGATGAAAGAGAAATGATACATTTTGAAATAGGTATACCGATTGATAAAGTAATCGCCGCAAATATTTTTTATGGTATTAGTGATCAGGACAATAGCTACGAATATATTATTAGCGGAGAGGTACCAAGTGAGCTGTTGCCACAATGAAGTCATATATTATCGGTATTTCGTTATTTGTTTTATTCGCAATATTCACAATCTTTCAAGTTGACTATAATAAGCACCAAGAACAACTTTATTTGTTAAAGTATATTGCTGAGGAAGCGGCAGCAGCAGCGGCACAATTTACTGTGGTAGAGCATTATAAGGATGGTTACCTAGTTTTTAATCAAGAAGCTGGTGATTTAGCCGCTCGTAGGGTGCTTAAGGAAAGCATGAATTTAAACAATAGCTTGTTGCCCATAAATAACTATTATTGGGTAGAGCAGGTTGAGTATACAGTTTATTATCTTGATGATTTCAACACTAATTACCCCTATCATTTTAACAGCCAGGAAATTAACTTTGAAATAATAGTTAGTGCACCAACAGTAATTGTTATAATTAATGCTGGTCAACCTGAGTATAGTTTAACAAAATCGGTGCCTGACCTAATAGCCGTAGCCGCACATGAATGGCAGGCTGGTTTAAGATAGAAGAGGAAACTCTTCTATCTTTTATTTTTTTTATTAACATAATTAAGGTATAATGAAAGAAATAACATTGACAGGAGGGTTTGTAATGGCCAATATTTATGACAAAGCACATGCCTTTGCAGCAACATTAGTACAAGAGGAAAGTTACATTGCATTTAAGGAACTATCTAGTAAGATTAATAATAATCCTGAACAGTATGAGAAAATCAGGGATTATCAACTTAAACAGATGGAACTATACGAAAGAAACGAAGCGAGGGAAGAAATACATCAAGAAGAAATAGAAGCAATTAATGCTGCATATGCGGCATTGCTGGAAGATGAAGATATTAAGCGTCTTTTTGAAGTCGAACGTCAATTTAGCCTTATGCTAACTGATGTTTATAAAATTATGAATGAACCGATACAAGAACTCGCGCCAAAAGGAAGTACTGAGAAAGAAGAATAAATATGAGGTGATTAGTTATGGATATTAGGTATTACGGTCATAGTTGTGTTCAACTAAGTGATGAGAATTACTCATTAATCATTGACCCCTTTATTACTGATAATCCACATACTAAAGTAACAGCTAAAGAGATTAAGGTCGATTTCATTTATGTCACACATGGTCATGGTGATCATCTAGGTGACACGGTTGAGATTGCGCGTAATAATAATGCCCTTGTGATTGCACCATATGAGTTGGCTATGCATTTGAGCTGGGAAAACTTGAATACACATGCCCTGCATATTGGTGGTAGTTTCCAGTTTCCATTTGGCAAACTTAAAGCGCTGCCTGCTTTACATGGTTCCTCGTTGATTAATAACTTTACAAGAGAGATTACTTACATGGGAATGCCAAGTGGCGTATTGATTGAGATGGATAATAAGAAGGTCTATCATGCAGGGGATACTGCATTATTTAGTGATATGCGACTTCTTGAGAAGGAGCAGCTTGACATTGCTTTATTACCAATTGGCGATAATTTTACTATGGGAATAGAGGATGCATTAATTGCTGCTTCCTTAATTAAGGCAAAGAAAACGATACCGATTCATTATAATACCTTCCCACTGATTATGCAGGACCCGGATTTATTTGTTGAAGAGCTTAGCAAAAAGGGACTTGTGGGGGAAGTTTTATCAACTAACAATATTATGACTATCTAATTTGATTAGAGGGAGACTAATTCATGTCTGGTTTTACTCATTTACACGTGCATAGTGAATATAGCCTGCTCGATGGTGCAGCGAGAGTTACCGATCTTGTAGCCACGGCAAAGGGATTAGGGATGAAGGCACTTGCAATAACTGATCACGGTAGCATGTATGGTGCTATTCCTTTTTATCAGGAGTGTCTAAAAAATGGGATTAAGCCGATAATTGGTTGTGAAATTTATGTTACCCCAGGTCATCGCTCTGAGCGTGTTTCACGTCAAGAAATGAAGACCTACCATTTGGTCTTGCTTGCTGAAAACGAGAAAGGCTATCGGAATTTAATGAAAATTGTTTCGATTGGTCACCTTGAGGGCTTTTATTATCGCCCGCGCGTTGATAAGGAGACGCTTGAAAAATATAGCGAAGGTATTATTGCTCTTAGTGCCTGTCTTTCTGGAGAAGTGAACGATTGCCTGCTTGCAGGTGATTATGAGGCCGCTAAAACTGCTGCACTTAGTTATCATAGGATTTTTGGGGAGAATAATTTTTTTCTTGAACTACAGGATCATGGACTTCCTGAGGAGGCACAAATAATGCCAAAGATTATCCAGCTAAGTGATGAAGTTGGGATTCCCTTAGTTGCGACTAATGATGTGCACTATATAGAACAGACTGACTCACTAATTCAAGATGTATTAATTACAATTGGCACGGGCACAACGCTTAACGACCCTGA
>CAYZPB010000018.1:0-17276 GCA_964480445.1 uncultured Caryophanales bacterium | reverse complement strand
GTAAGTATTCACGAAAACAAAGATCCCATTTATTTAAATCTCGAATCTGATCAATTTCTCCCTCGACAATTTCTACCAATGCATCAGAAACTAATCGATGCAATTGTGGATCATCAAGTTTTGTGATTAGTAAGAGAAACTGCGCTAGCAGATAATCTCCTGTCGCCATCGCAACCCGATTATCCCATTCTGCTTTAACAGTTAGCTTACCACGGCGGCGGTTGGCATCATCTATAATATCGTCATGAACAAGCGTAGCCATATGCACTAACTCAAGTGATGCCGCAACATTTTTGAGCTTGGCTAAATTAAAATTACCAAAGTTGCCTGCTAATAAAACAAAAACTGGACGAATCCGCTTCCCCCCAGCTCTAAACAGCTGATAAGATGCATCGAATAGTACAGTCTGCTCTGTTTTAATAGCATCAGCAATTTCCTGTTCAATTTCCTTTAAATCACAACGCATGTTCAAGTAAATATCCTCCAATATTAATTTCAGCTCATATTTCAGCTCATATTTTCAATCTTAATGTTTAGTCCTGAAAATCAATAATTTCCAGCTCAGGTACTGTAGTTAAGAGACCAATTTTATTAGCTAATTTATAGTAGTAACGCAAACCGTCTTGTTGACGAGCGTTTAAGTCGTGCGATAATCCAGCAAAATATTCTTGCCAGAACTTCTCGGTACCACCATAGCGTTTTCTTGCCACACCGATAATCTCGGCAATCTGCTGGTAGCCCCGCAGCTTACTATTGATATATTCGCTATAAATTCGTTTAACTAATTCAGGATATTTTAGATAAGTCTCCTTGCGAACAGCATATACGGCAAATACCATCCATTCCCCTGTCTGCTTAAGCCATTCTGCTCCTAGGTCTAAATGATAGTGAAGTGGCTTCTGACTGTGATCTAGGTTTGCTAATAGGGCTTCATCACCTATCAATAGCGCTGCCTCAGCATTCTCCATCATCTCGTCAATGTTTGGCGCCATTGTTATGTATTCTGGTTGGATCTGATAAAATTCTTCAAGTATGATTCGCAACAGATTTACTGATGTTAGCGATGTATCGGTTAATGCTACCTTTTGCTGATTCAACTTCATAATATTTTGTTTATGATATAAGGAAATCGATCCGATATGGCCATAACAACTAACTGAGAGGTTGGGCAAGATAAGATAGTTTTGTGCGTTTTCCGCATAGGCAAAAGATGAAATAGCTCCAATATCAATCTCGTCAGCTGCCATCTTCTTATTCAGCTGATTTGGGACCTGTTCAATAAAATCAACCTCACCAGCAAAAATTGTCTCATCAAAAAAATAAGTGATAGGCCACATGTTACTGTATGAAATTTTACCAAGTCTAATCTGTTCCATTTCTCATTTCTCCTTAAGCGCAAAGTACAAGCTGTCACCAATATAGTTTAAACAATATATCCACAAAAGTGAAGAGAAATATTACTACACTAAGTATCCCATTCATTGTGAAAAAGGCCGTGTTAAGTCGTGATAAATCTGTTGGAGAAATAATTGAATGCTCATAATGCAGAATAAAATTCGCAATAATTATTCCGATAATATACCAAATACCAACATCCACTAGAAAATAAAATAATAATAAACCAAGAATTGTGATTCCGTGCATAACACGAGCGATAATTAAAGATTTTTTAATGCCGAAGCGTACTGGTATTGAGTGAAGCCCGTGTTTCTCGTCAAATTCTATATCTTGAGTAGCATATATTATGTCAAAACCAGCAGTCCATAAGGCAACGATTATGTATAGGATAACTGCAGCAAGTGTTACTTCATTAGTTACAGCAACCCACGCTGCTACAGGAGCAAGACCAATTGCTGCGCCCAAGAAAAAGTGGCAGAGCCAAGTAAATCGCTTTGTGTACGAATAAAAGACCAGAATTAGCAGAGCGATTGGCAATAGTTTAATGGCTAAAGGTGATAGTTGAAGGGTTGCTACTATAAAAATTAATAAGGATATAATAACAAAAACAATCGTTTCCTTGATGCTAAGTTTGCCAGCTGGTATCGCACGTGTTGCTGTACGCGGATTTAATTGATCGATAGTACTATCAATCAGACGATTTAAAGCCATGGCAGCACTCCGAGCACCAACCATGGCTAATGTTATCCACAAAAACTCGCTCCACGTTGGCAGTTGATTGAATTTATCATAACTACCCAGTATCATACCCAAATAAGCAAATGGTAGAGCAAAAATTGTATGTTCAAATTTAATCATTTCCAGAAAAACCTTAAGCTTACTAGATGCCATACTCTCCCCACTTTCGATCAACTAGCTCTTTAATTTCAGATGACATCTCAACATCAGGTGGCCATTCTCGATAATGTCCCTCACCTGGTAATTTTCTAGTTGCATCAATACCCATTTTTGAACCAGCAAATTTAATTGGCGATGAATGATCTAAATCGTCCAATGGGCCACGGGAAAATATTACATCACGCTTAGGGTCGATATTGCCAAATGCTCTCCAAGCTACCTCAGAATAATTATGAACATCAACATCAGCATCAACAATAATAATCAATTTTGTTGGCGCCATTTGGCCTAAACCCCATAATGCATTCATCACCTTCTCAGCATGGAAGGGATATTTTTTCTTAATAGAAACAATTACACAATTATGAAAAACTCCCTCTGGTGGCATGCTATAATCGACTACCTCTGGTAGAACGAGTTGAATAACTGGTAAGAAAAGACGCTCAGTCACTTTCCCCAGATAAACATCCTCTTGTGGCGGCTTGCCAACAAGTGTTGCCATATAAATTGGATCCTTTCGATGTGTAATCGCAGTTAAATGAAAAGTAGGATATAAGTCAGCTAATGAATAAAATCCTGTATGATCACCAAAAGGTCCTTCCATCCTGATATCATCGATATCGACATAACCTTCTAAAACAATCTCAGAATTTGCCGGAACCTCAAGGTCGACCGTTTTACATTTTACCAGCTCAACAGGTGATTTACGCAAGAATCCAGCTAAAATCATCTCATCTACCATTGGCGGTAGAGGAGAATTAGAAGAATAGATGACCGCAGGGTCAGATCCTATAACTACGGCAACCTCTAATTTTGTTTTGCCCATTTCCCTTAGTTTATCAGCATGAGCTGCACCATCCTTTAGTTTATGCCAGTGCATACCAGTAGTCTGTCCATCATAAACATGCATGCGATACATTCCACAATTACGGGCACCAGTCTCTGGATCTTTGGAAAAAACCATTGGTAAGGTAATAAATTTCCCGCCATCCATAGGCCATGTTTTTAAAATAGGCAAATCATTTAAGTCTGCACCTTCAGTAATCACAACATCCTGACATGGTCCACTTTTCACAAGTTTTGGCATAAAGTTTCCTATCTCTGCCAACTTTGGTAGCGCTTTTAATTTTGTAAACATCGATGCATCACCAGAACCAATGCCAGTCGGAAGATCTAAATACTCTAATAAACGATCAGCTATATCATCTAGGCTAGAAACCTCTAAAGCAAGTGAGATACGTTCTAGTGAGCCAAGAGCATTGGTTACCACTGGCATATCGTAGCCTTTAACATTTTCAAACATGAGTGCATATCCACCATCAGGCATTTTAGAAACACGATCAGTTATTTCTGCAATCTCTAGTTCGGAGTCGACTTCTGTGGTAATCCGCTTAAGCCAGCCCTTCTTCTCAATAACATTAAGGTATTCACGAATATCTTTATAAGCCATTTTCTGTCACCTTCTTTTCTCCAATATGAATAGCTGCAATTCCACCAGTTAAAGGATAGTCCTCAACATTTACTAAACCAACCTCAGCAAAAATCTTAGCCAGATTCTTTCGATTAGGAAAATTAGTTAAAGAGGTTGGTAACCAAGCATATTGCTCGTAACTATTTGCAAAGATTTTCCCTAATAAGGGTAGAATTTTTTTGAAATAAAAGTAATAAAACTGTCTAAATATTGGCATGGTTGGTTGCGATAGTTCCAAAGAAACAACTTTACCACCGGGTTTAACAACTCTAGTCATTTCTGCTAAAACCTGCTTGATGTCAGGTACATTTCTTAAAGCAAAACCAATTGTTGCATAGTCAAACTGATTATCAGCAAAAGGCAAGTCCATTGCATTTCCCTCAACCAAGTCAACCTCCTGCTGTCCAGCTCGATCGAGTTTGTCACGCGCAAGCTCAAGCATATTTGTGCTAAAATCAAGCCCTACAATTTGCCCTGAATTTGAATCCTTGGCTAAATCTATAGTCCAATCACCCGTGCCACAACAGACATCGATTGCTGATTGTCCAGGTTTTATTTGCAACTTTTTCATTGTTTTGCGCCGCCAGAGTTTATGAAAGCGAAAGCTCGTTAAATCATTCATGAAATCGTACTTTGGCGCAATATTTTCAAAAACAGAGTGGACATATTCTTCTTTAGCTGTACCCTCAAGCTCACTCTTATTCAAGTAGATAACCTCCATCTTGGCTAGTATCTTTAATTATCGCGTGAACGCATCTGCCTCTTTAATTATACTTAATAATTCTTTTTGAATTTTCGGTATTTTTACTAAAGCAATCATCTCATATGTTTCTTCTTTTAATCCCTTTAGTAAATCTATAATCTTCTCTTCTATCCCATAAGTAATGTACAGCTGGTTGATCCTTGCTTGGAATTCCTTAGTATCCACTGATTGATAAAGCATGGACAGCTCTTCATCACTTATAAGATATCGAATTAAATAAAAGGCAAGTGAACTATCAGTAATTAATCCAAAATTTAATTGCTCCGATAAGTGTGACAATAATATCACATTTCCCAAAATTACTTTCCAGGCCATCTGCTCAGTCTGATCAAGATTCCCAGTTAGAAATTCAGTATATAATGCGGCTTCACGGACTTTAACCAAATCAACTAATTCCTGGATCGACTCGAAGTTGTTATCGCTATTAAAATCATATAATTGCATCTTTGCTGCGGAATTTTTGGTAATCCCTTTTGCTAACTTACGGACATGCATCGTAAAACCTTCTTCTGCCATTATCTGATAGCAGATGCTACTATAATAATCACCAGCAAGAATTTGCATCTGGCGTTTCGTTATTCTTTCAGACACTAACTCTTGATTATTTGTAACTTGATCATGCATATCTAATCCACGTTGAATTAGACCAGTAATTACAACAATCATTTTTCGTAATTTAGTAGCAAACTGGGAACGATATAGATATAAATTTAATAGCTGTAGTGGAATAACTGAAATTGCTGGTATTTCAAGGTAACGTTCAACGTAAATCTGCCTTGATAACCGTTCAATTTCTTGTTTTATCTCCTCTAAGTCATTGGGTAGTTTATCCAAATTTTCTCAATTTCCCTTCTAGGTAACCACTCTACAAGTGTAATCACAAGTAATTATATCATAATAAAAAGTCCCTTTATACTTTGGGCGTAACGGCAAAATGGTCGGGATAATGGGATTTGAACCCATGACCTCTAGCCCCCCAGACTAGCACTCTCCCAAGCTGAGCTATATCCCGGAATATCTTATCAAAAGAAATAAGAGTTACATATATATGTAACTCTTATAACTATATGTACCATTCATTATTATTTAGCAGCATTAACTGTATCTCTTAACGCCTTGCCAGCTTTAAATGCAGGTACCTTACTTGCAGCAATCTGAATCGCCTCACCAGTTTGTGGGTTGCGTCCCATACGAGCAGCTCTGTCACGTACCTCGAAACTTCCAAAACCGATTACCTGTACTCTATCGCCTTCTTTTAACGCTTCAGTAATAGAAGCAAACACAGCGTCAACAGCGCCACCAGCATCCTTTTTAGAAAGATCAGCCTTCGCAGCAACCTTTGCAATTAATTCAGTCTTATTCAAAAAACTCACCTCCCCCCAATATGAATTTCCTTTATAAAAAAAATTATAAACATTATCTAGAAAAATAAAACTCATCACTTGTTACTATTGATAACACAATGATAATATACAAACCTTGTAAAATCAATAGTTGTAACACAATTAGCATAAATGTTTTTCGATTTATATCTCTTCTTTTTTTCCGCGGCCCATTAAATCCTCAACGCCATCCCTTGGACTTTTACCTTCAAATAGGACTCGATAAATCTCTTTTGTAATTGGCATTTCGACATCATATTTTTCTGACAAGTAAACAGCCGCTTTGGTAGCCTTTACCCCTTCAACAACCATACCCATCTTATCTAGCACTTCTTCAAGCTCTTCACCTTGTCCGAGACTATACCCTGCACGCCAATTACGACTATGCTGACTTGTACAGGTTACGATTAAATCACCAACACCGGCAAGTCCGGCAAAAGTAGTAGCTTTTGCACCTAACTCAACCCCCAGGCGCGAAATTTCAGACAAACCACGAGTAATCAATGCTGCTTTTGCATTATCACCGAACCCCAGACCATCGGACATTCCTGCACCCAAAGCAATAATATTCTTTAAAGAACCGGCTAATTCAACACCAATCAAGTCGTCATTGGTATAAACGCGAAAATAGTTATTGATAAATAAATCTTGTACCTGTTCAGCAATTTTTAAATCAGTACTCGCTGCTACAATTGTAGTCGGTAGCTGCCTACTTACCTCTTCCGCGTGACTTGGCCCTGATAGTACAACAATATTACCCTCTGGTAATTCCGGCAGTTCCTCTTTAATAACCTCACTCATCCTTAAGTAAGTTTCTAATTCAATCCCTTTAGTTGCATGAATCAATACCGTGTTCTCTCGAATAAAGGGTTTGATTTCTCTTACAACAGAACGCATTGCATGTGATGGAACTACTAAAAGAATATACTCTTTATTACTTAATACACTGTTTAAGTATGTGCTTGCGACTATTTTCGGACTAAGCACTACACCTGGTAAATAAGCATTATTCGTATGCTGATTATTTATTTCATCTTGTTGCTGAGGAAACAATGTATATAGATCAACACTTATACCATTGTTTGTTAAAACAGTTGCGAGAGCTGTCCCCCAACTCCCCGAACCAATGACAGCAATACTCTCAGGATATTTCATTAATCTTAACCTCCTTGGATTCTATTGTCATCTTTTTTACGTATAATTATATGAATAGGTGTGCCAGTAAAGTCAAAGGCTTCCCTAATTTTGTTCTCTAAATATCGACGGTAAGTAAAATGCATAATCTCTGGATTATTAACAAAAATAACAAAAGTTGGTGGTTTAACAGATACTTGTGTCGAATATCCAAATTTCAAGCGCTTACCCTTGACCAGAGCAGGCGGATTAAGTGCAACCGCGTCAAACAGAACATCATTTAGAGTAGATGTCTTGATTCGGGTAGAATAGGCTTCGGCTACTTCCATAACCATGGGAAAAACTCGGTTAACTCTACTCTTAGTCAGAGCCGACAAAAATAAAATTGGTGCATAGCTCATAAATTGAAACTGATTACGGATATCTTCAGTAAACCTCCGCATCGTATTGTTATCTTTTTCAACAATGTCCCATTTGTTAACAACAAAAATACAGGCACGTCCAGCTTCATGCGCATACCCTGCAATTTTTTTGTCCTGCTCAATTATGCCCTCATTGCCATCAATAATTATTAAAACGACCTCTGAGTCCTCAATTGCTTTTAAAGCCCTCAAAACGCTATATTTTTCCGTTTTTTCATATACCTTACCCCGTCTTCTCATGCCTGCAGTATCAACAATGACGAAGTTCTGTTCTTCAGTAGAAATAAATGTATCGATTGCATCTCTTGTCGTTCCTGGGATGTCACTTACAATAACCCTTTCTTCTCCCAGCAATGCATTAACCAATGATGATTTCCCAACATTTGGCCGGCCGATCACTGCAACCCTTATTACATCACTATTCTGATTCTCTTCTACAGGCGCAGGAAAATATTGCACCACAGCATCCAATAGATCACCAAAACCAATCCCGTGTGAACCAGAGACTGGATGTGGTTCCCCTAGATTCAATTCATAAAACTCGTATATGTTTTCATGCATTTTAATGTTGTCTAATTTATTAACTGCGAGGACGACAGGTTTCTGTGAGCGGTGAAGAAATAGTGCAATCTCCTGATCAACAGTCGTTAAACCACTTTTCCCATCGACAATAAAAATAATTACATCTGCTTCTTCAATTGCAAGCTCAGCCTGCATTTTTGTTTGTTGTATAATCGGGTCATCATCATTAAGTTCAATACCACCTGTATCAATTATGTTAAAGTCATAACCAAGCCAATCACTAGAGCTATAGATTCGATCACGTGTGACACCCGGTTTATCCTCTACAATTGCAATGCGCGAGCCAGCTAATCGATTAAATATCGTCGATTTGCCAACATTAGGCCTACCTACTATAGCAACTACTGGTTTTGCCATTCCATTACAACCTTTCAACTATGTTTCTACTTATCATTATAATGCAATTTAACAAAAATAGCTCAACCGCTTACAATTGAGCTAAAAAATTATTGCTGTTTTATTCTATTTTAATTTTTTAAATTGATCAGCAAATAAATCACCAATATTCTGATTTAAGCTTTTATTATCAAGATATTCCTTAGATAATTCAATAAATTGGTCTTGTTCTGCTTCACGTATACTAAGACCTACACGTCTCTGATCTTTCTTTATATCAATTACTTTCACGGAAACATCTTGACCACTTTTCAGAACGTCGGCTGGATTAGATACATGATCTTTAGAAATCTGCGAAATGTGTACCAAACCCTCAATTCCCGGTGAAAGCTCAACAAAAGCTCCAAAATTGGTTAATCTTTTAACCTTTCCGGTATAAATACTACCTACAGAGAAGTTCTTAATTTCGGTGTCCCAAGGATTATCAAGTGTTTCTCTAATACTTAAGCTTACCTTACCGTTCTTAGAGTCTATTTTAATAATTTTAACTTTAACTTTCTGACCTACTTTAAATAACTCATCAGGCTTCTCCACTCTCTCCCAAGCTAGTTCAGATATGTGAACCAGGCCATCCATGCCGCCAATATCGACAAAGAGTCCAAAAGGTGCAATACGCTGTACTGTCCCGTCTACAATATCTCCTTCTTTAAGCTCTTTAATTAATTCTTGAACAAGTTTTTTTTCTTCTGCTAGTTGAACATCCTTGTGCGAAAGTATTACTTTATTCTTCTCTTGGTCTAATTCAGTTACAATTACTTCCAAGGTTGTATCCACATATGTAGACAGATCCTCAACATAAGCTTTATCTACTAAAGAAGCTGGAATAAAAGCTCGCACACCAATATTAGTAACTAAGCCACCTTTAACTGCCTCAGCGATTGTTACTGGAAAGCTTTCACCACTAAGATGTAATTTGGCAAGCTTCTCCCACGGACTCTCCTCTGACGTATTTTCTTCTTCTAATTGTTCTTCTTTAATTTCTACCAATACAACCCCTCCTTAAAATGCTAAAGCTATTTATCAGTTTGTAATAAAATATTTTTATCTTCTTGTGCCTCTTCCACTTGTTCTCTAATTCTATCCATCAGGTAATCCGTTACTTCAGTTATAAGCTCTGTTGAAGTCCGTTGATCCTTATATTTCTCAAGTGATATTGGATCACCAAAATTTAAGATAACTGGTTTAAAAAGTCTAAACTCCGACACGATTCCAATTGGTATAATGGTTGCACCAGTCTTTAAAGCAATAAAACCTGCTCCTGGTAGTCCCTTGCCAACAGTAACATCTCGTCTTCTTTCCCCCTCCGGAAAAATTCCTACCATCTTGCCTTCAGACAATAGCCCGATTGCTTTTTTCAAAGCTACACGATCGTTACTTCCTCTTTTTACAGGGAAAGCTTTTAACCATGATAATACTTTGGCAAAGCATTTACATCTGAACAGCTCATTTTTTGCCATATAATGAACCTCCCGATCAATACTGCATCCAATCATTATCGGGTCAATGTTACTGACGTGATTTGCTGCAAGAACAACTGGCCCTTCAGCCGGGATTTTTTCTAAGCCTCTAACATCTAACCTATAAAAAAATCTCAAATATAATCTCGCAAGTCCTCTGGCGAATTTATAGAAGCTCATAAATTAACACCACTTTCTTCTTCAATTAAAATACTTTTAAGGGATTTTACACAATAATTTAGTAGGCGAGGCCTACTAAATCAAAATGCTCAATGAAGTTTAACATAATAATCAGCATTTATCAAACGATTACATTAAATTAATTAGCTTTTTACTCTATTGTAAGTCGTTTCTACTAAAAGTCCTACTAGTTGATCATAGCTTAGTCCAACAGCTTGCGCTGCATCAGGCACTAGACTAGTCTCAGTCATACCTGGTAATGTGTTTATTTCTAGTATAACTGGGTCTCTTCCATTATCTGGAATAATAAAGTCAACTCTCGCAAAGGATCTACAACCTATTTTATTAAAAGCTGTTACTGCCCAGTCCTTTAATAGCTTAGCTTGTTCCGAGTCGATTTCGGCTGGTACAATATGATCGCTGCCACCAACTGCATACTTAGAAGCATAATCATAGTAATCTCCGAGTTTGGGTATGATTTCAATAATTGGCAGTGCCTTCTCTCCGTCGGTATCCTCAATCACTGCAACAGTAACCTCTCTGCCGATAACACATTCTTCTATCAGAAGTTCAGCATAATTAGGGAAGGTTCTCTCTAACGCGTCAATCAATTCTTCTTCTGTATCAGCAAAGGTTAGTCCAATTGAAGATCCTTCAAGATTAGGCTTTACCACTAGTGGATATTTTAAATTAAAACGCACATGCTCCATAATCTGCCCAATAGTCTCTTTGCTTTTGGCAAGATAGCTTGGTGCAGTTCTAATTCCTGCCGCTTTAAATATTAATTTCGAAAGCGATTTATCCATGGCAACCGCGCTAGCTAAAACACCAGAACCGACATAAGGTATACCCATGATGTCTAGTACTCCCTGTATCCTTCCATCTTCTCCATAAATCCCGTGTAAAGCAAGAAAAACAAGATCAATCTCTTCAAGTTCACAAATAAAGTCAATTGATTGAAAATCAATCGCTTTAACATTATAACCAAGTCGCTCAAGAGCAGCTATAACTCCTGCACCACTTCTAAGAGATACATCTCGTTCTTGTGATTTCCCACCATAAATTACTGCGATGTTTTTCATTATGTTACCTCTATTTTATAAATTTAGCGCAGATGACCTTTGTCGCATCTTCGGCAATGATCAGCTTACTATACTCTTCTAAAAAAGTCGTGGTAATTGAAGAAACAGTACCGAACTCCGAAAGTAATGAAATAAAACTATCTAATTCCTTTTCAATCACATCTAAGGCATCAAATACTAAGTAATATTTTCCCTTGTAAAAATGTAGCTGTCCCCCATAGACTAAATAAGGGTTAACGCGTTTAATCGCTCCTAGCAAGCATTCAAAGTCGTCAAAGGAGTAAATGATTGTGTCACTTTCCTCAAGGGTCACCTCAAGCGAATACAAGTCTTCCTGTACATCCTCATCAGTATATTGGTTACTGCCATTAGTAACTACTATAACCATACCTTGAGCAGGTAAAGCAAATATTTCCACAGCAATTGGTCCTGTTATTTGAAATCCAATCTGCTCATATGCTTCTTCCATTATTTCATTAAAAAATTCATGAGCTCTTGGAACATCACTCCACAAATCTTCTTTCTTTAGTCCTCGATCATTTAAATCATCATTAGTGAGAAAGATTTTAATTTTTTCATTGCTAATTCTTTCAACTCGCATAAAAGTGACACTCCCTTCGTTTTTTAATCTTATTACTACTATTAAATGTTAATCAGTTTTAAATGTCAAATAGCTTTTCAGTAAGTGTGATTAAAGCTTTATATTGTCTTACAATAATGATACCTTATATATGATAATATAATCAACATAACAGAAATGGGGAACTGCAAATGAAAATAACACCTTGGAAACTGACGATTTTTATTTTGATAATTGCCTTTAGCTTGGTTCTAACTGCTTGTACCAATTTACCAGATAAAGAAGATGACGGTGTAGTACCAGATAACGCCTCGGAACCAAATAATCCAAACGATAATGAAGTAGAACCGAACCCACCAGCAGAACAAACAGGAAAATACTACGTAAATGTAAATAATTATCTAATTAAGCCGATTGATCCTGAAAACTCAATCAAGCCAGTATTACTGACTTTTGATGATACCCCAAAAGGACAGCATACAGATATAATACTTGATACCTTAGATAAATATGACGCTAAGGCAATATTTTTTGTAACTGGTTATTACGCAGACAGCAATAAAGAGTTAGTAAAAGAGATTTATGACCGCGGACATATAATCGGGAATCATACATGGGGACATCAGAATTTAAATGAAATTACGACACTTGAAGAGACTGAAAGTCAAGTGAATCGGTTAAACGTTTTAATAAAGGAGATTACCGGTGAGGATGTTAGATATCTTCGTCCACCCTACGGTGCTCAAGCTAAAAACCCTTTTTTAGACGGAATTCTTCTAGAACAAAATATACAGAAGATGAATTGGTCTCTAGGTTCCCGTGATTGGGAAATTATCAATCCTGAACGAGTAAATGAATTAATTGATGAAGTAACAAATAATATTTTCCCTGGCGCTAATATCCTAATGCATGATATTGAGATAACCGCACTTGCTTTAGATAAAATTCTTGCAAATTTACTTGAGCAAGGCTACACCTTCGTTCTACCTACCGAGATAGTGTTTGAATAACCAATCTAACTAATTCATCAGTTTTGTTTTATAATAAAAGGTTATCAGCCAAGAGCTGATAACCTTTTAATTATAATTTATTCTATTGATTATAAGTTTTTATAAGATTGGGTTCTGATCTTTCGCTATTAAGCGTTGCCATCTTAACTCAATCTCTGCTTCAATATCTTTTAACAAATCTTCATTCTCTGGTTTTAAAAGATGGCGAGTCTTACCCATTAACTTAAACCAATCTGCTACTGGCACCCTATTATCCCTATCTTCCGGGTTATAAGTTATCCTTGTAGAACCATTCTCTATTTCATATAAAGGGAAGAAACAAGAGTTAACAGCCTTTTCAACTATTGTGCTGCCGTCTTGGTCTTTAGCAATCCAGTTTAGTGGACATGCACTCAGTATCTTTCCATAGACTAAGCCAGAATTTTGTGCGTACCATTGTGCTTTTGCTGCTTTTCTAATTAAATCCAGTGGGTGTGCCTCTGTACCAGTAAAGATATAAGGTATATTAGTAGCTGCCATAATCTGCGCTGTGTCCTTGTGGTGGAAAGCTTTACCCTGCTGATATTTACCAACTCCTGATGTTGTCGTACGGTGACCCATCGGTGTTGAATAAGAGAGCTGTGATCCTGTGTTCATGTAACCCTCATTATCATATTCTACGATAATCATTTTGTGATTACGTAATGCAGCGCCAATCGCTGGCCCCATACCAATATCCATTCCACCATCACCGGAAACCATAATAAAAGTGAAGTCATCACCAACATCGATTTCACCACGACGCTTCTTCTCCCAGAACATTTCTACGACACCTGATAATGTTGCTGCTCCGTTTTGGAATAGGTTATGAATATATGTTCCTTTGTGCGAGCTATAAGGATAGCCCGTTGATACAACCATTGCACAACCAGTATGGAATAGGACAACAATGTCACCCTCAATACCTTTAAAGAAAGTCTCCAAGCCAGAATAAATCCCGCAACCAGGACACGCTCCGTGACCAGGCGCCAACCGTTTTGGCTTAATTGTTAAACTACGAATTGGTGGGATTTTAACCTTTAATTTATTAGTCTCTTCATCCATACCAACTTCGATCAAACCTGTCTTCCATTCATTGGAGATATCTGCTAATACACGTTCAGGTACAACTCCTTCTTCACCAGGGTAAACTCCATAGTAATCAAAAGCAACCTCAGCATAGCCTTTTTCAGCAGCTTCCCCAGCCAGTTTAAAGAAATCTTCAATTTCATCTGAATAGTAGTCCTTACCACCTAAAGAAAATACTCTGGTTAAAACAACAGTACTATTATCTTTATCTGATTGAATTGCCGCCTTAACTTCCTGGGTTATGTTGCCACCATAAGCGCCGTAGGAATCTGCTCTTTCTGCTATTAGAAGTCCTTTCACATTCTTCAATGCCTTGCGGACTGCCGCTTGCGGGAAAGGCCTAATCATATTAGGAGAAATCACTCCAGCTTTTATACCTCTCTTACGCAGATCATCTACAACATCCTTAGCAGTTTCAGCAGCTGATCCTAATAAAAATACAGCAATTTCAGCGTCGTCCATTTCATAAAGGTCTAAGGCTTGATAGTCGCGACCAGAAATCGTCTTATACTCTTCAGCAATTTCCTCAAAAGCATCAGCAGCTTCATACATTGCTAGCGACTGCTGATATTTATTGTTAATATAATCATCGTTCATATAAGCACCAATCGTAACAGGGTTCTTCGCGTCTAGAGAAGTAACATAACCTTGCGGTACTTCTCCTATAAAGTCCTGTACTACCTTGCGGTCCTCAAAAAAGTTTACGCGGCGTTTCTGGTGTGAAGTGATAAAGCCGTCAAAAGCAACAATCACTGGTAACCTAACATTCTTATGCTCACTTAACTTAGTAGCTATAATATTAAAGTCATATACCGCTTGTGGATCCTTGGCAACAAGGATTGGCCACCCAATATTTAATGCATAGTATAAATCTGAGTGATCTCCACGAATATTTAAGGGACCACTAACCGAACGCATAACCAGATTCATTACCATCGGAAACCTAGTTCCAGATTGAACAGGCAACTGTTCTAACATATAAAGAAGCCCATTAGCACTTGTGGCATTAAAAACTCTGCCACCGCCTGTTGCTGCACCATAGTTAATACCAGCAGAACCATGCTCGCCATCAGCTGGTATCATTTTAATATTATGCTCGCCTCTAGTTTTCATTTCATCCAAAATTTCTGCTATCTCAGTAGATGGGGTGATTGGATAATACCCCATGACATGATAGTTCATTTGCGCTACTGACAAGGCAGCCATTTCATTACCTGTTAAAATATCAGTTTTCTGTTGATTCTGTACTGTCATATTTCCTCACCCTCCTCTAATTTGATTCTAATTTAAATTCTTGAGATATGCCGTGTTGTTCAGTGTATCCTTCTTCTTCACGAATTGTTTTTAAAGCATCTGTCGGACAGACTTCAACACATTTTAAGCAGCCTTTGCAATACTGGTAATCAAGACCGCGTAAAAACATTTGTGGTCTACCTCTCTTGTCTTCACCTTGAACCCATTCAAAGCATAAATCAGGACAGACAATATCGCATTTGGCACAGTGAATACAAGCTTCTAAATCTAACTCAGGGATAAATCCTTGTCTAGATGAGCTTAAATCTTTAAATATAGAACTCCCTGGATTTATAATATTTCCACCAATCGGTTGCGTTTCATAACCATACAGTGGTTGCGCACGTGTAAACTCAGCAGTTGCTCCACTATCATCTTCATAGGTCTTGAATTCTACTTCATTGTAACCACGATCAAAAGTTCGAATATTAGACTCAACTAAATGTGGGTACCTAACACCGAAGGTATCTTCAATAACCTTTTTCATCGCAGCTGGGTCTAAAAAGTCCATCATTTTTAGCAGTGCCCCAAGCAACGCAGTGTTAACACGCGTTTTTTCCTCAACAGAAATGCTTAAAGCATCAACCACAGCTACTGTGCCTGATTTTAAGTCTAGGAGTTCACGAATCTCATCCGGAGATTTTTGTGTATTTACTAAAATTACCCCATTCGGATAGAGACCACTTGCAACATCAATCGTTTTAAATAGAGCTTCATGAAAGACTACGACAATATGTGGACGCTCAACAGGGCTACTAATTCTAATATCTCCCTCACCAAAACGAACAAATGACTTTATTGGGCTGCCCTTCTTTTCTGAACCGTATGATGAAAAGTGTGCCCCATTTAAGCCGAGACCTTCAATTCCGGCTTCTGTAAGCATTTTGCCTGCAAGATGAGCTCCTAGGCCACCAATCGATTCTAGGCGAATTTCAAAAAAACCTTGGTCATTCTTGATCGGTAATTTTGACATATACTATACTCCTCTCCTTTTAAAATTATATATGTGTCACATGCTAGATATTGTGCCACCAATAAAAATTTAACACAATTTCTATTTTACAATAAATAATCTAATTTAACAATTCTTTACTAGGTATTTTTAAATTTGTCCCAATTATTAAATATGCTGGGTCTTCAATATCATTATAAGCAGCGAGCTGAACTACATAACCTGCACCATAATATTTATTACTAATTGAAAATAATGTCTCTCCCGCTTTTACCGTATGTGTAGTTTCACTAGGTGTCGGTGGCGTTGGTGGAGTGGGTTCAGCTGGTGGTTTCACTGCTGGTGGATCAACTGCTGGTGGATCAACTACTGGCGGGACATCATCACCAGGCTCAATAATTACAGGTGGTTCGTCCGGCAGCTCAATTATAATATCATCAGGATCCGGTAGTGGGTCCTCTAAATCGCCATTTGGTTCTTCAACCTGACTTCCATTGCCAGTTGGATCTTTTTCTTCAGGCTCATTATTAGTGCCACCAAATACCAAAAACAAAATGATAGCTATTACAATCAAGAAACCAAAGGCACTAAAAATAATCTTCGACAACTTATCTTTTTTAGGAGCATCTTCATCTTTAACATCATGTATTGTACTTCTTGGTGGAAAGCCAGGCTCACCTGGTTTGTATTCCTGAATATGCTTATTTTTTCTTTCATTAAATTGAAAATCGTCCATCAGCTTTCCCATCCTTTCACTTTAATATATCATTAATAAATTAAGCAATAACACTTATGGATATAATATCATATTTAGATCTACTGTTACTTTATTAAATCAAATTTTCTGTTACAAAAAGGATTACACTTAATAATATCTTAATATAAAGTTTTTTTATACTTGCAAATTACAGGAAAAGTAATTAATATAGGCTTAGTATTTAAAACTAGTTTATTTTTAATTACTGTCTAGTGTTCTGGAGGTGAAGTTATGAAAGTTTATGTTGAATCGGATTTATGTATTGCTTGCGGTGCATGCGGATCAGTTGCTCCTGATGTATTTGATTATGATGATGACGGAATTGCTTATAATATCATTGATGACAATCAAAATACAGCTGAAATACCTGAAGACCTTCATGAGGATGTACACGATGCTAGCGACAGCTGCCC
>CAYZPB010000017.1:7499-17285 GCA_964480445.1 uncultured Caryophanales bacterium | reverse complement strand
ACTATTTATCGGTATACCAACACGCTACATTCATACACATGCAAGTGTTTTCCACCAAGATGACTACGAAAACACGATTAAGCTAGTACTTAAACTAATTGATAAGCTTGACGCGAAAACAGTAAAGCAGATTAAAAAATCTAGTTAATTCTGATTGAGGGAGATATTATGAATAAGCAATTTGCAGTTATCGGTTTAGGACGATTCGGGAGTAGTGTAGCATCAGAGCTTTATCGACTTGGTAATGATGTGTTAGGGATTGACATAAGGGAAGATCGAATCGAGGATAATCTTGAAAATGCAACGCAGGTGGTGGAAGCAGATGCGACTGATGAGGGAGTTTTAAAATCGCTTGGGATTAATAATTACGATGTTGTCGTGGTTGCTATTGGCGAAAATATTCAGTCAAGTATTCTTGCGACACTAATTGTTAAGGAGCTAGGTGTCGAGACCGTCATTGTTAAAGCTCAGAGCGATTTGCAGGCTAAGGTTCTTTACAAAATAGGTGCGAACAAGGTAATTTTTGCGGAAAGAGATATGGGAGTACGCTTAGCACACTCGCTGGTGACTCCAAATATATTAGAATATATTGAACTTTCTGATGATTACGTTGTTGCGGAAATTTTAAGCAGTGAAAAAATGATTGGTAAAAGCCTTGCGGAGTTGAATGTTCGCGCAAAATATGGTTGCAACGTAATTGCACTAAAAAATGGCGAAAATATCAATGTTTCACCTAGCGCTGATGATTTAATAGTAGAGGGCGATGTACTAGTAGTTATCGGTAGCAAAGATGGTTTGAAGGATTTTGAAGAGTATGTATCAAATCGTAAAAAATAAGGATCGAGAGTGTAGTACAAATGGATATTGAATCGGTAAACAATCCAAGAATAACAAAATGGTATCACTTAAAAACGAAAAAGGGTCGCGAAAAGCAGGGCCTTTATCTGATAGAGGGGACAAATCTGATTACCGAGGCTTTATTGTCGGGGCAAGAGATTGAAACATTAATTATCAGTGATAGATATACTCCGAGTGATGAGCTTCGGCAATTATTTGCTAGCGGGAAGCTAATCTCAGAGACAATTAAGGTATCGGAGGCAATTATTAGGAAGCTTAGTGATACGATAACGCCACAGGGGATTGTTGCAGTAGTAAGAAAAAGCACGACTAAAATTAAAGAGTTGCTAGAGATAGAGCAGCCAGTCTTTGTAATTGTTGACCAGATCCAAGATCCTGGTAATCTAGGAGCAATGATTCGCAGTGCCGATGCAGCAAATGTTGATGGCATTATTATCGGTCGGGAAAACGTCGAGTTATATAATCCGAAAGTTATTCGGTCTGCGATGGGGTCGATATTTCATTTACCAATTGTCACTGATAGCGATTTAGACCAGGTGCTGATAGAGTTAAAAGAGAAAGGCGTTAAAATTTATGGGACCAGTCCATATGCTGATAAAGATTATTTTGACTTTGCTTTAAAAGAGAATATTGCTATTATAATTGGTAATGAGGCAAAAGGGTTAACTAGTGCGCGGATTAAAATGGTTGATGAGATGATGCGCATCCCAATAGTTGGTAAGGCCGAATCACTAAACGCTGCCATGGCGACAGCGGTAATTCTTTATGAGCATGTTCGCCAGCAACAATTATAGTTGGAAATACATAATATAAAGAGACTAAGTGGGGGTATTTAGATGAAAGGGAAACTGGAGCAGCTTAAACAAGAGGCGATACAAGAGATTGCTGAGGTCACCACACTTGTTGCACTACAAGAAGTAAAAGTTAAATATTTGGGCAAGAAAGGTCCGATTACTGAGCTTTCGCGAGGAGTAGCTGTTCTTTCAGTTGAAGAGCGACCATTGGTTGGGCAAATGATTAATCTTATAAAAAAAGATATCAGCGAGGCTATCTTAGTTCGGGAGGAAATTTTAAGAAAAGAACAGATAGAGGAACAGTTACTGGCCGAAAATATTGATGTAACATTGCCAGGGAAACCAGCCTATCAGGCTAACGCTCATCCTTTAAGTGCTATCATTGCCGAAATAGAGGACATATTTGTTGGCATGGGCTTTGAGGTTGCGGAGGGTCCTGAGGTTGAAAGTGATTTTTATAATTTTGAGGCCTTAAATCTGCCGAAGGATCATCCAGCGCGAGCAATGCATGACTCCTTCTATATAACTGATGATGTTCTATTAAGGACACATACATCCCCAGTGCAGGTTCGATCGATGCTTGCTCATAAGGGGGTAGGGCCGGTTAAAATTATCTGTCCTGGTATCGTTTATCGTCGTGACGATGACGATGCAACGCACTCACATCAATTTATGCAAATTGAGGGATTAGTAGTTGACAAGCAGATAGCAATGTCGGATTTAAAAGGCTTACTGTTAAATTTTGCGCAAGAGATGTTTGGCTCAGACACACAGATTCGTTTACGGCCAAGCTTTTTTCCATTTACTGAGCCCAGTGCAGAAGTCGATGTGAGTTGTTTCTTCTGCTATGGTAAAGGTTGTAATATTTGCAAACAAACTGGCTGGATTGAGATACTTGGTGCTGGTATCGTACACCCGCAAGTACTAGAAAACTCTGGTTTTAATACGAGAGAATATACTGGCCTTGCGCTTGGATTGGGTGTTGAACGGGTTGCAATGCTAAAATACGGGATTGAGGATATTCGTCATTTCTATACTAATGATTTACGATTCCTTAAACAGTTCAGGATAATATAGGAGGCGACATGAAGGTATCATATAATTGGTTGGCAGAATATGTTGATATAGAAGATATTACCCCTTACGATTTGGCAGAAAAACTTACTGCGGCGGGGGTAGAAGTTGATGCTGTTATTGAAACAGGCAAGGGAATTGAAAATGTTGTCGTTGGCTACGTGCGTGAATGTGGGCAGCACCCTAATGCAGAACGCTTAAGTCTTTGTCAAGTTGAACTTGCTGGCGGCAAAATTGAGCAGATTATCTGTGGGGCCGCGAACATTGCTAAAGGACAGAAGGTTGCTGTTGCTCAAGTTGGAGCTGTGTTGCCTGGTGATTTCAAAATAAAACGAGCAAAGCTACGTGGAATTGAATCCTGTGGCATGATCTGCTCAGTTGCTGAACTAGGTTTAGATAAAAAAAATTATAGTAAGGATATTGCTGAGGGTATTCTTGTTCTTGGAGAAGACGCGCAGATTGGTGATGATATACGCGATGTTTTAAGTTTAAATGATTTTATCTTAGACCTTGACTTAACCCCTAATCGTGCTGATTGTCTAAGCATGATTGGAGTTGCTTATGAGGTTGCAGCAATTCTTGATCGAGAAATTTTGCTTCCAGAAATTTCACTCGATAATAAAATTGATACCTCAGGTCGTGTCCAGATTGAACTTACTGCACCAGATGGCTGCCCACATTATGCGGCACGTCTGCTTACAGATGTAGAGGTTGCTGAGTCCCCAAAATGGCTAAGTAACCGTTTGCTTGCAGGTGGGATTAGGCCAATTAATAATTTAGTTGATATTACTAACTATGTACTACTTGAGTATGGTCAACCACTACATGCCTTTGACTTTAGTGCTGTCAAAGATGGCATAATCGACGTACGTTATGCAAAAGAGAACGAGATATTAATTACATTAGATGAACAGGAACGCAAACTTGATCCGGAAATGCTTTTAATTACTGATAAAGAGAAAGCGCTAGCACTTGCTGGTGTAATGGGTGGTGCAAATAGCGAGATTTTACCAGAGACAACAGAGGTCTTATTGGAATCAGCTTATTTTAACAGTCTTTCGATTGGGCGAACGGCACGCAAACTGGATTTGCGCTCGGAGGCCAGCAATAGATTTGAGAAAGGTGTTGACCCAAACCGCATTTATGCGGCAGTAAATCGCGCGGCTGAGCTATTAGTAGAGATTGCGGGTGCCAAGATTATTGGTGATATTTATGAGGCGAAAGCAAGTGAGCCAGTTGAGCAAGAGGTTCCGTTTAACCCCGATAAACAGAATAGAATTATTGGAACAGAGATGACGATTGAGGAGATGCTAGATATTTTTCGACGTTTGGGTTTCTCGATCAAAGAGACAAGAGAAGGCTTATTTGTTCAGGTTCCGACAAGAAGAGGTGATATCTCGATTGAAGAGGACTTGGCAGAGGAACTGGCAAGGATTTATGGTTATGAAAATATACCGACTACTTTACCCGTTGGAGTTTATACGCGTGGTCATTTAACTGCGAAACAAAAGCTAACACGTCGTGTTAAAAACAATCTAGAAAGTTCTGGACTCTATGAGGTAATTACTTATACGCTTGTCTCCAAGAAGAGTATTGAACGTAGAAATAATCTTTATCCCACTTTACAACCAATTAAATTACTGACACCCTTAAGTGAGGAACGCGAATATTTAAGAACGCAACTGTTAAGCAGTCTACTTGAGGTTGCAGAATATAATGCTAATCGTCAAATGTCAGATGTACAGATTTTTGAAATTGGCACTGTCTTTAGTGAAGGATCGAACGATTCTGATCTTCCAGTTACTGAACATAAAATTCTTGCTGCTCTCCTGATGGGCGAATTACCGCGACATTGGACAGGAGAAAGTGAGACAGTAGATTTTTACTACGCAAAGGGAGTTGTTGAAGAGCTTTTCCGCGAGCTAGGGTTGACAGATATCGAATATACTGGAGCGAAAGTCGAGGGATATCATCCTGGAAGAGCCGCAGAAATAATATACAAAGGCAAGCGCATCGGCTATATTGGTGAGGCGCACCCTAACGTCGCTGAGGAGTATGACTTAAAGCGTGTTTATCTTTTTGAGCTAGACTATAATCTGATAGGGGAGATTGCGAGTTTAGAGATTGAGTATAATCGCTTGCCAAGATACCCTGCTGTGGAACGCGATTTAGCCGTTGTTGTTAATGTAGAAATAAGCAATCATGAAGTAGCAAGCTTAATTAGGAATACAGCTCGTGATTTACTAGAGGACTTAGAGCTGTTTGATGTTTATACTGGTTCACAACTGGGGAAGGAAAAGAAAAGCTTAGCTTATTCATTAACCTTTAGAAGTAAGGAACGAACCTTAACTGATGCAGAGATTAATGCAATAAGTCTGAAAATAATTGCAGAACTTGAAGGTCGACTAGAAGCTGAAATTCGTAAATAGAAGGTAGGTGGAAAAGATGAATTATTTAGATGTTGCTATTTTAGGTATACTGCTCTTTTTTGCGCTGCGCGGTTATCATTCTGGATTAGTTAAGCAGTTGATTAGCCTGTTAGGCTTTGTTATTGCTTTAATTGCTGCCTACTTATTCTATGGTAAGCTAGCGCCGCTTCTGAGTAATTGGATTCCTTTTCCCGAATTTCAGAATGGAACAATAGATTTAATTTCTCAGACCCTTAATCTTGAGGTGATGTTTTATAATGCGCTCGCCTTTATTATAATTTTTATTGTGATGAAAATAATTCTCTGGGTGTTGGGAAATGTCCTCGATAAGGTAGCAAAACTACCAGTTATTTCAACACTAAACAATTTCTCAGGGCTGTTAATTAGTCTGGCGCAGGGTTTATTGATTATTTTGCTCTTAGTAAACTTTGCAACAGTATTACCATCAGAGGCTGCCCAGAAACATCTAGCTGCTTCAAGTATTTCGCAGGGCATGCTTGACATAACACCTAGTCTAACTGATAAAGCTTACGATCTTTGGAATACCTGGTCAGTTGATTAGTTAGTTATTAGGTTTTTTTAATTGTAAAGTATACATGTTGTAGTAACGACCCTGCATGCGCAGCAATTCTTGGTGTGTGCCTCTCTCAACAATCTCTCCCTTATCTAGAACAAGAATAAGATCAGCATCAGAGATCGTGGAGAGACGGTGCGCAATTGCAATCGTCGTCCTTCCCTTACGCATCTCTTTCAGAGCAAATTGAATCGCCTCTTCTGTCTCTGAATCGATACTAGCCGTTGCCTCATCAAGCACTAAAATTTTCGGATCTAAAGCCATGGTTCGAGCAAAAGAGATTAGTTGTCGTTCTCCACTGGAGAAGCTGCTTCCTCGTTCACCAACAGGCTGTATGTACTTCTTAGGTAGGCGTTCTATAAATTGATTCGCTTGCACAAAACGCGCAGCAGCCACAATGTCCTGGTCGCTGATCTCCTCATTAAATAGGCGGATATTATGATTAATATCACCTGAAAAGAGAAAGGCATCCTGCAGAACAAGTCCCAATTTACTTCGTAGTTCTTCCTCTTGGTACAAGTTTAGGTTTATACCATCAATTAGAATTTCACCCTCTAGTAAGGGATAAAAACGCATCAGTAGGTTACTGATTGAGCTCTTACCACTGCCAGTATGACCAACTAAGGCAACTGTTTCTCCTGGTTTTGCAACGAAGTTAATATCCTTTAATACATCAACCTTACCATCATAGGAGAATGTTACGTTTCTAAATTCGACTTGGCCATTAGTTATAATAGGATTACTATCACCAATGGCTGTTGGTGCTAGCTGGTCTTCATCCATTAGACCAAAAACACGTTCAGACGAAACAATCGCCAGCTGAAGTTGGGGAATTCTTTGCATAATCATATTGATTGGCTCGAAAAAACGTTCTAAATAATTGATAAAGGCATAAAGAACACCAAGTTCAATAAAGTTGTCAAAGGATTGAACACCAAAAAATCCAAGAATCATTGTTAGGCTGAGCAGATAGATTATATCGACAACGCTTCGCCCAAGTAGAGCATTAATCTTTACATGTTTAAGTGTTGCTTTATATAGTTCATTATTGGTTTTAGCAAAGCTTGTACGGAAACGCTTCTCTTGACGCATTGCTTGGATAATTGTCATTCCCTGAATAGACTCGTTTAGTTTGGTATTGAGCTCACTTAACTTTTTGCGCGCAAGATGTAATACGCGCGAGCTAAAATATTGATAAGCGCGAATCAGTACAAAAATCATTGGTAAAAAAATTAAATATAGCAGCGCTAGCTTCGCATTAAGATAGAACATCGCAATAATAATGCCAATTAACATAACAAAATTCTGGACGAAAGTAGAAAGAACAGCAATGTAGAGTTCTTTTATTGCCTCAGTATCGTTAGTTATCCGTGAAATTAAACTACCGCCTGAGGTCCGGTCGAAAAAGCCTAATCCTAATCGGTGAATATGACTGAAGGTATCAATCCTAATCTTGTGAATGATTCGCACAGCAATTTTCTGAAACAACAGTAATTGGACATAATTTAAAAGACTAGCAGTGATTAATAGAACAAAATAAACTACCGCCAGAGTAACAATGCTATTTACAGCAAAATCCCGTGGTACCAGGTGATCGTCAATAAAAATTTGCATAATAATCGG
Organism: uncultured Caryophanales bacterium; assembly: GCA_964480445.1. GTDB lineage: Bacteria > Bacillota > Bacilli > Tepidibacillales > Tepidibacillaceae > CAYZPB01. The sequence continues at coordinate 9,933 of CAYZPB010000017.1, read as the reverse complement.
ACTAAGTACATCGGCAACCGTTGCAATGAGCAGAATAACAAAGCTGATCCCTAGCAGAGGAGCGTGTTTCTTCGTATAACTAACAAGACGTCTAACTGTTCGTTTGCGTGTGATGTTCTCTTTACTTAGATTATTTTCGGCCGTCAAAGTCTCACTAGACATTCAGCTCACCGTCCTGTTCTAATAGCTCTTCAAGCTGCTGTCTTTGATAGATATCTTTGTACCAGCCATCACTTGCAATTAATTCTTGATGTGTTCCTCGCTCAACTAGTTCACCATTTTCAAGCACAATAATTAATTCGGCATGACTAAGGGAACTAATTCGGTGTGATGCAATAATTGTTGTCTTTTCTTGGCGTAAAGCGAGTAAATTATTTAAAATCGCAATTTCTGTTTTTGCATCTACGGCAGATAAAGCGTCATCAAGTATCAGGATTTCAGGATTAAGTAGCAAGGCGCGCGCAATCGAAATTCGTTGCTTTTGCCCGCCAGATAGTGTTGTTCCTCGTTCGCCAACTATAGTTCCATAGGCATCAGGAAATTGCATAATATCTTTATCGATATAGGCAAGTGCTGCTACTTCGCGAATCTCCTCTAAAGTCGCTTCCGGCTTCGCAAAAGATATATTTTCCGCAATCGTTGTTGAAAAAAGGAAATGATCTTGTGGTACGTAGCCGATTGCCTCTCGTAAGGAATCTATTTTGTAGTCGTAGATTGAGCGTCCAGCAATTTGAATGTCACCATCGACCAAATCAAACTCTCGCAGTAAGAGACGCGACAGCGTGGATTTACCACTGCCAGTTGGGCCGACAATTCCTAGAGTGGAACCGCGCTTGATATCGAAAGCAATTTCTTTTAGAACAGCTTGCTCATTCGGATGGTATGAAAAACTGTTAATTCGGTAACTGATATCACCCTGTGGTACTGCGGAAAGAGCACCATCTGCATCAATGACAGATGGTTTAATATTTAATAGCGCCCTTATTCGGTCATAGGAAGCATGACCACGCTCTACAATATTAAACAGCCAGCCAAAGGCGAGCATGGGCCAGATCAAATTACCTAAATACATAATGAAAGTCGTCAGTTGGCCAATGCTTATTTTTTCAAGAACAACAAAATAGGCGCCAAAAGCGATTGCTAGGAAATAGGAGATGCCGACAATGAAAAGGATAGTTGGATCAAACAAGGCATCGATTTTGGCAACTGAAATATTCTTCTCAACAGTATCATCAGATTTTTGGGTAAAGTCATTAATTTCTGCTTCCTCAACACCGAAAGATTTAGTAACACGAATACCAGAGACACTTTCCTGCACCTTATCATTAAGGTTAGAAAAAGAGGACTGGGCTAAAGAGAATCGTTGGTGGATTAGAGTGCCATAGCGTCCAGTAATAATTGCCATAAAAGGCATCGGTAGCAGACTAATCAAGGTTAGCTCCCAGCTAACAAGGACTGACATCATAATAATAACCATACCGCCCATCGTAATTGAGTCGATTAATGTCAATATGCCGTCGCCAGCAGTCATTTCGACAGCCTGCACATCATTAGTTGCATGTGCCATTAAATCTCCAGTCCGCTGCTCATTATAGAAATCAGGTGTATGTTCGGTAAAGCGCTGATACAGTTGATTTCGCAAATTCTGAGCTAAGCGAGCTGCCGCACCGTAAATCATAATTCGCCAAAAATAGCGCAGCCCATAAAGAATTAGACCACTAAAAGCGATCAGAAAAAGCCAGGTAAATAGAATGTCCATAGTTAAGGTCCCTTGATCGATATGATCAACAATAATCCCCACAGCATAGGGAGGAAATAAAACGATTACCGCCACTATGAATAGGACAAGGATACCAATGATATAGCTTTTCTTTTCCTGTTTAAAAAACCAGAACAGATCTTTAAAAACACTCATAATTAACCCCTAATTCTTTATTTTGCTACATTTACGCAAATAAAAACGCATCAGTTTTCCTAACGCGGTTTATGCATAGCTTGAACTACTAAGAAGAGTATAACATTCTACGCAATTGGATACTAGAGAATTTTCAACTATATTAAGTATCTGCAAAAGTATATAATGTAAAATAAGAGGTGAAGAGAGCGTGGACCTACGGAGCTTAAATGCATTAGAATATCCGAAAATTATTGCGAGGCTGGAGTCAAAAGCGGTTACTAGGATGGGCAAGGAAATGGCGGCAGCACTACTGCCGACTACCCGACTTGAACTGGCTGAGGTTTGGCAAGCGGAAACGCGTGAGGGACTGGAACTATTTCGCATTAGTGACGGTGTATCGCTTGGCGGCGTTAAGGAGCTGCGCCCTGCGTTAAAAAGACTAGAGAAGGCAGGAGTCCTCTCGATTGAGCAGCTATTGGATATTGCCGATACAATCTATGCAGGCAGGCGGGTTAAGCGGTCACTTGTTAATTTTGC
>CAYZPB010000017.1:0-7399 GCA_964480445.1 uncultured Caryophanales bacterium | reverse complement strand
CAAGAGTATCGAATGCATTTTGGTGGAATAGTTCATGATCAATCGGCTTCTGGCGCAACAATCTATGTTGAGCCGGCGGTGATTGTTGAGATAAACAATCAGTTGCGTGAAGCTATATTGAAGGAAAAAAGAGAGATTGAAAGAATTTTGCGAGAGCTAAGTACGAGAGCGATGGTTGAGCAAGAAATGCTGGAGACAAATATTGAGATCTTGGCACAGCTTGATTTTATTCTGGCTAAATCAGGCTTGGCTGAGGAAATGGGTGCGACTAAACCACTGCTCAATATCGAGGGCAGATTGGTGTTCAAAAGAGCTAGACACCCGTTGATTGCGAAAGATGAAGTTGTTCCAATCGATGTTGAACTGGGCACAGATTATCGAGCTCTTGTGATTACAGGGCCAAACACTGGTGGTAAGACAGTCTCACTTAAGACGATTGGGCTACTAAGTGTAATGGCGATGGCTGGACTGCACTTACCAGTAGAAGAAGGTGCTATAGCTAGCCTTTACTCTGCAGTTTATGTTGATATTGGTGATGAACAATCAATTGAGCAGAGCCTTAGTACTTTTTCTGGTCATATGAAAAATATTATTAAGATTCTTGCTGAATTTGATGAAAATAGCCTAATCCTACTTGATGAGCTTGGTGCAGGCACTGACCCAACCGAAGGCGCCGCTTTAGCGATTGCAATTTTAGAATATATTCGAAGTGTTGGTGCAAGCGTTGTTGCAACAACACATTATAGTGAACTTAAGGCTTATGCCTATAATAGTCCAGGAGTGGTTAATGCAAGCGTTGAATTCTGTGTTGAGACGCTTCGTCCAACTTATCGTTTAATGATTGGTGCGCCTGGAAGAAGTAATGCCTTTCTTATTGCTAAACGCTTGGGGCTAGATGATAAAATAATTCAAGTAGCCAAACAGCAAATCGACCAGGACGACCAGCAAGTCGAATCGATGATAGCAATTCTGGAAGCCAATCGTTCTGTAGCAGAAAAGGAAAGAATTGCAGCTGAGCAACTACGGAAGCAGGCTGCTGAAATAAGCTCAGAACTAGAACAACGTTTAGATCACTTAGAGTCGGAACGCGAAAAAATTTATGAAGATGCGAGAAAAGAAGCCGAGAAAATAATTTTGAAGGCAAAAAAGACTGCAGAGACGGTTATTGACGATCTTAGAAAATTTGCACTTGCGGAAAAAGCGAGTGTCAAGGAACATCGCTTGATTGACATGAAAAAGGAACTTGAGGCTGCAATTCCTAAACAGAAAAATAAGCGGCCAGGAGAGCAGGATAACGAAAACTTAGAGATTGGTGATGATGTGCATATCTTAAATTTAAACCAACGTGGTACAATTCTCGAGCAACTTTCAGCCGATGAGTTTCTTGTACAGATTGGTGTTGTTAAGTTAAAGATTGGGCGTTCTAAATTGAGTCTCTTACCTAAATTGGCGGAAACCGAACCATTAGTTACAACTAGCTTTAGAAGTAGTGACAGTAGGGTTCGCCCCGAGATTGATTTACACGGATATAACGTAGAAGATGCGATAGCTGAATTAGATCCCTATCTAGATAAGGCTTTTCTTCAGGGCTATCAACAGGTGACAGTTATTCATGGCTTAGGTACAGGCAGGCTGCGCGCGGGTCTCCAGGGTTTTTTGCGACAGCACCCACATATAAAGGAAATGCGGGCAGGGCGTCATGGAGAGGGTGGCGGTGGTGTCACAGTTGTAACTTTTAAGTGACAGAGTGATGGAAAGAAATGACTGCATTTACTATACTTGCCATATAGATTTTAGTAAGTATTGATGGTATAATTTGAAATCATAAAGAATAGAGGAGGATTTAAATGGCACTTATTGATGTAACAGACCAAACATTCGCTGCTGATGTTGAAGGCGGTGCTTTAGTACTTGTTGATTTCTGGGCACCATGGTGTGGCCCTTGTAGAATGATTGCGCCAGTACTAGCTGAGCTAGCAGTTGAATTAGGTGATGAGGTAACTATTGCAAAATTAAATGTAGATGATAACCCAGAAATGTCAAGAAAATATGGCGTTATGAGTATTCCCACAATGATTTTGTTTAAGGATGGCGAGCCAGTAGATAAAGTTGTAGGTTTTGTACCTAAGGATGAGCTTAAGGCAACTATTAAAAGACACCAATAGTTTATACAATTTATAGGAAATAAACACAAACCACTAGCTACTAGATCAGTATTATACTGATTGGCTGCTAGTGGTTTTTTTATTAGAAGTTATAAAAGTGTTGTTTGCTCAGTTTATGATAAAATAAATTTAACTATAAAATTATGCGAGGAGCGAAAACGTGAGTAAAGCAGAGCCTGATATCGATTTGAATAAGCTTCAACAGAAGCTGGCTGTCCTACCGGACAAACCTGGTTGCTACCTGATGCTTGACAATAAGGGCAAGGTTATTTATGTTGGTAAAGCTAAACTCCTGCGTAGTCGTGTCCGCTCTTATTTTACAGGTAGTCATGACCGTAAAACACAACTCTTAGTAAGCAAGATTGCTGACTACGAATATATAATTACCGATTCTAGTGTTGAGGCACTAATTTTGGAGAATAATTTAATCAAAAAATATCGCCCGCGTTATAATGTAATGCTCAAGGACGATAAAACCTACCCTTATATCAAGCTGACGGCAGACGAGCACCCACGTTTGGAGATTGTGCGGAAGATAAAGAAAGATAAGGCGAAGTATTTTGGTCCTTATCCTGATGCAAGTGCAGCAAAAGCCGTGAAACAATTGCTCGATCGTGTCTACCCCTTGCGGAAATGCAAAAATATTAAAAAAGAAGTTTGCCTCTACTACCATATTAATCAGTGTCTTGGACCATGCGAGTATTCCGTAAGTGCTGAGTTAAATCAGCAGATGGTTACAGAAATTACACAATTTCTGCAGGGCGATTACAAGAGAATTACACAGAAGCTGCTTGCTGATATGCAGATTGCTTCTGAGCAGATGGAATACGAGCGCGCTAATGAGATTAAACTTCAGCTTGCAGATATTAAAGCCATTATGACCAAGCAAGCAATTAGCTTAAATGACCGAGTTGATCGTGACATTATTGGTTACTATACGGAAGATGGCTGGATTGCAGTGCAGATATTCTTTATGCGTCAAGGAAATCTGTTAGACAGTGATCTTAAAATTCTGCCATATTATATTGATGAAACGGAAAGTTTTCTTTCTGTTATAACGCAGTATTATTTTGAGCATCCGATTCTCGCAAAAGAGGTCCTGCTCCCCGATAAGATAGATATCGAAGCTTTTAAGGAGTGGCTCTCAGCCAGGGTCTTGCAACCTAAACGCGGGCAGAAAAGGCAGCTAGTAAGATTGGCGAGTCGAAATGCTAAGAATGCTTTAAAGGAAAAGTTTTTGCTGGAAATGCGTAAAGAACAACGAACGAGACAAGCGGTTGAAGCTTTAGCGGAGGCGCTAGGCATGGAACGACTGCAACGAATAGAAACTTTTGATAATTCAAACATTCAAGGGACTGACCCGGTCTCTGCAATGGTAGTCTATCTTGATGGTCTACCTGATCGAAATAGCTACCGCAAATTTAGAATCAAAGAGGTTAGGGGACCTGATGATTATGAAACAATGCGTGAGGTAATTCGGCGTCGTTATACCCGTGCCTTGATAGAGGGTCTTGACCTACCCGATTTAATTATAGTTGACGGTGGAAAGGGTCAAATTACTGCTGCAATTGATGTCTTGGAGAATGAGTTAGGTCTAAATATTCCAGTGGCTGGTATTGCGAAAGATGATAAGCATCGAAGTTCACAGCTACTTTTTGGAAAAGAGGCGGAGTTAATTGAGTTAGAACGGAATAGTCAGGAGTTTTATCTTCTGCAAAGGATTCAAGATGAAGTTCACCGCTTTGCAATTACCTTTCATCGACAGCTTCGTACAGCTAGCATGTTAAAGTCCGAGCTAGACAATATTCCAGGTGTTGGTCCTAAACGCAAGGCACTATTACATCAGAATTTTGATTCGATTGAAGAACTGAAAGAAGCTAGCGTCGATCAGCTAGGAGCGCTAGGTCTAAGTGAGAAACTAGCCACTAATATATTGGAACATCTGAATAAGGGTTAGGGCGCGGAAATTGGAACTCGCGAAAGCGTGCCAGGTCAGGTGGATAGGGAGCATGGAAGAGCAGGCACGCTTCGGCAACGCCCGTTGCCGTCACCCGTGGGTGCGCGAGTGCAATTTCCCAGGCATGCAATGCCTGCCGCTGGATGGCGATGCCATCATTGTTCATAGCGTTTGCATTGATACAGAAGCCACCATATAAATCATCGCCAACCAGCGGCGCGCCTAACCAGGCTAAATGCGCTCGAAGTTGGTGTGTCCTCCCAGTAAGCAATTCTAATTCAACAAGTGAAAAATCAGCATTTTCAGCCAAAACTCGGTAACGCGTCAAGGCATTTTTCGCTTCCTTATCGTTAAAGTCAACAATTCTGCGCACGCTATGCTCTGGATCACGGGCTAGTGGTGCTTCAATTAAGTCCTCAGCTGCAGGTAGCTTGCCGTGGACAATGCCATGGTAGATTCTTTTTAACTGTCCACTCTCCAGTTGCTGCGCCAGGCGGTGATGAGAATATTGGTTTTTGGCAACGATAAATAAGCCCGAGGTATCGCGATCTAGTCGGTTAACTGGACGAAAGCGGAAGCGCTCGCCTTTTGTCAGCCAGTGGTTTTGCAAACCGTTGGCAATCGTTCCCGACGGATAATTACGCGTTGGATGAACAACAACTCCTGTTTGTTTATTAATTATAACAATATCTATATCCTCATAAATAATATCGACAGAAACTGGCTCTGGAGGAACGGTTTCCGATTGCTCCTCAGGCACATAAAGCGTCAACAAATCATTTGTTGCAACACGACCGGTAACGAAAAGGGAGATACCGTTAAGCCGGATATCTCCTTTGTTTTTGATCTTTGTTAAGCTTTTGCGGGAGAAGTTCAGATGATCATATAGTAATTCCTTAATCATTAAACCTTCCCACTCCGGCAATATTTTAATTTCACATAAAATCCGCAAATTCAACGCATCCTTTAAAACTAATCTTACTTACTGTGAGTCTAGTCTTTTGATTTCAACACGGCGGATCTTTCCGCTAATCGTTTTTGGTAACTCATCAACAAACTCAATAATCCTTGGGTATTTATATGGTGCTGTCACCTTCTTAACATGTTCTTGAAGTTCTTTCTTTAGTTCCTCACTTGCAGTGTAGCCTTCCGCAAGAATAATTGTTGCTTTTACAATCTGACCACGGATTTCATCGGGAACTGCAGTAATTGCACATTCAAGTACAGATGGGTGCTCCATCAGTGCGCTTTCAACCTCAAATGGCCCGATGCGGTAACCGGAACTTTTAATCACATCATCAGTACGACCGACAAACCAGTAATAGCCGTTCTCGTCACGCCAAGCAACATCACCAGTGTGATAAACATTATTATACCAGACACTTTTAGTTAGTTCTGGGTCGCGATAGTAACCAGCGAACATTCCAAAAGGCACAGTCTTATCTGTTAATACAACAATTTCTCCCTCTTCCCCAACATCACAGGAAACACCGAACTCATTTATAATATCAATTTCGTAGCCGGCCGATGGTTTACCCATCGAGCCTGGGCGTGGTTTAAACCACGGATAGGATGCAATCATTACTGTTGCTTCAGTCTGACCATAGCCCTCAGTTAACTTAAAACCGGTTGCTTCCAGAAATTGATTATAAATCTCTGGATTGAGTGGTTCCCCAGCAATTGAGAAATGGCTTAAATTGCTTAAATCATACTGTTTTAAATCTTCACGAATAAAGAAACGGAAGATTGTTGGTGGAGCACAAAAGCTAGTAACCTTATGCTTTATGATAATTTCTAATAATTCATGCGGCACAAATCTATCATAATCATAGACAAAAACGGCGCTACCACAGAGCCACTGGCCATAAATTTTACCCCAGGCTGCCTTTGCCCAACCGGTGTCAGCAACTGTTAGATGCAGTCCACCATCAACAACCTGCTGCCAATATTTAGCCGTTACAATATGGCCTAGTGGATAGAGGAAATTATGCTGTACCATTTTCGGCATTCCCGTAGTGCCTGAAGTAAAGTAAATTAGCGAAATATCTTCGTTTTTTGTCAGTGCCTTACCACAGGGTTTTTTAAATTCATCTGCCATCTCTCCCAAAGCTGTATCATAATCAACCCAATCGTCGCGCTCGCCACCAACTAAGACGCGCTGAAAAGATTTTGTCTCCGCCTGTGCAGATTCAATCGATTCGACAAGCTGCTGTTCATTAACCGCAACAATCATCTTAATATCTGCGGCATTAACGCGATAGATGATGTCTTTTGTGGTTAGCAAATGAGTTGCAGGAATACAGATTGCTCCAATTTTATGTAATGCTAACAGACAAAACCAATATTCATAACGACGTTTTAAAACTAACATAACAGCATCGCCTTTTTGGATACCAAGGCTAGTAAACAGATTGGCTGTTTGGTTTGTATATTGCTGAAGCTCCTGAAAAGTTAAGCTTCGTTCATCACCTTTATCATTAGACCAAACTAGTGCCACCTTATCCGGCGTCTCTTGTGCTATTTCATCAACAATGTCATAAGCGAAGTTGAAATTATCAGGTGTTTTTATTTTAAAGTTCTGATAGAAATCTTCATAAGATTCAAAGGAATCTTGAGTCACATATTTGCGATACATAATATTATCCTCACTCTCTCTTCTTTTAGTATTCTTTATAAATTATTTTAGCTTAGCAACAATTACTAGTTGAATCAGAAATTATAGCTAAGAATATAGCTTTTTCGTCGCTTATGGACTCCATCGCGTGTGGTAACTCAGCATTATAATAAATTGAATCACCGGGATTTAGGATTAGCTCTTTTCCATCGATAATTAGTCGCATACTACCCTCAAGCATATAGTTGAATTCCTGACCACAATGCGAATTAAAATCAATTGTTTTATCACTTTTATCAGGATCAATTGTTACAAGAAAAGTCTCTATCTGTTTATTTGCAAAATTATAGGCAAGATTCTGATAGTGATAGTTTTTCCGGCGTTTTACAATAATTCCTTTATTTTTACGGACTACTGCATAGTCACGAAGTTTAGGATCGGCACCCGTTAGTAGTGTAGTTAGTTCAACATTAAAGTAATTACCGATAGCATAAAGTAGACTGACCGGTATATCGACCTTGCCACTCTCATACGCTTCGTACTCTTCTGGTTCAATCTTAAGCTTGGCAGCTAATTCCGCGATTGATAAGCCGGATATTTCTCGTATTTCTTTGAGTCTAATTGCAATTGCTTTTACCTGCTCTAGCAAAAATACCACGCCCC
>CAYZPB010000016.1:0-17577 GCA_964480445.1 uncultured Caryophanales bacterium | reverse complement strand
GACAAAAGCAAATAAGTAGGTTAAAATTCTGTCAGCGGGGGTGTTAAAATGAAAACCAATTTAGATGAAAAACGCATAGCCCTTTTACCATTAAGAGGTATACTTATTTTTCCAAGTATGTCGATTCATCTTGATGTCGGTCGCGAGAAGTCTTTACGTTCGGTAAATAATGCAATAGCAAAACAAGGATCGTTAATCTTTCTGGTGGCACAGAAAGATTTTAAGACGGATGATCCCGAGCGAGAGGATATTTATCAGGTAGGTACTGTAGCTAAAATTAAACAGACTTTAAATCTACCAAATGGTCGAATTAGGATTATGATTGAAGGTCTATTTCGTGCTAGGATTGTGGAGTATTCGCATAATCCTGAGTATTTTGAAGTTCTTTATGAACCACTTATTGAACAAGTTGATAAGAATAATGAAACTGCTGCGCTTGGTAGAATGGTGCTGCGGATGTTTAATAGTTACCTGGCTAACGCAAACATACCGATTCCGGAAGCTGCGACAGCAATGCTTAGCGTGGAGGAGCCTGGTGAAATTAGCGATTTGGCCGCCTCTTTTCTACAACTTAAGTTGGCGGAGCGACAAGAGTTATTAGAGACGCTTTCAGTTCATGATCGATTAGAAAAATTGTTTGCCTATCTTAATAAAGAATCAGAGATTCAAGAGATTGAGCGACTCATCCAAGAGCGTGTCAAAGGACAGATGGACAAAACCCAGAAGGAATATTATTTGCGTGAGCAAATTAAAGCAATTCATAAGGAAATTGGCGAGCAGGATGCGATGTTTAGCGATGCAATTCAAATGCGCGAGCGTTTAGAAAAGTTTGAAGCACCAGATGATGTAAAAGAGAAGATGGCTCGAGAGATTAATCGTTTGGAGCGGACACCAAGCAACGCCGCTGAGAGCTCGGTTATTTATAACTATTTAGACTGGCTTTTTAATCTGCCATGGACTTATAAAACAGTGGATGCAATCGATATTAGTAATGTAAAAGAGATACTTGATTCTGAACATTACGGCCTAGAGAAGGCAAAAGAGCGTGTACTAGAATATTTAGCGGTACAGAAACTTGTAGGTAATATGAAGGGACCAATTCTTTGCCTTGTTGGGCCACCTGGGGTTGGTAAGACCTCACTAGCTAAATCGGTAGCTTCCTCGATTAATCGTAAGCTTGTGCGGATATCACTTGGTGGCGTACGAGACGAGTCGGAAATACGTGGTCACCGCCGTACCTATATCGGTTCAATGCCCGGACGCATTATCCAAGGGATGAGAACTGCTGGAACGATTAACCCCGTATTTGTACTTGATGAAATTGATAAGCTTAATTCGGATTTTAGTGGTAATCCAGCTTCAGCACTATTAGAGGTCCTAGACCCAGAACAGAACAATAAATTTAGTGACCATTATCTTGAGTTACCTTTTGATCTTTCTAGAGTAATGTTTATAACTACTGCTAATTCGGTTCACACGATTCCAAAGCCCTTACTTGATCGAATGGAAGTTATTAATATATCCGGTTATACAGAGCTTGAAAAATTGCAGATTGCAAAAAAGTTTATCTTGCCAAAAAATATTAAATCACATGGCCTGAATAAGGCAAGGTTAAAGGTGCAAGATAGTGCTCTACAAAGAATAATAAATGAATACACGCGAGAGGCTGGTGTTCGTAACCTAGAACGTGAGATTGCGAAGATATGCCGGAAAGCGGCGAAGCTACTTGTTGCTGGTGAACAGAAAAGTGTGAGCGTATCAGCGAATAATCTGGAACGCTTTCTCGGTAAGCCACATTATCGTTATGGCTTGATTGAGAAAGAGGATCATTTAGGTGCGGCGACTGGACTGGCTTGGACACCAGCTGGTGGTGACACACTAACGATTGAGGCTTCAGTTTTTCCTGGCAAAGGTAAATTAATACTTACTGGGCAGCTTGGAGATGTCATGAAGGAGTCAGCAACGGCGGCCTTTAGCTATATTCGAGAACGGGCAGAGGAGCTAAACATTGACCCTGATTTTAATGAGAAAAATGATATTCATATTCATGTACCAGAGGGGTCGATTCCGAAGGATGGCCCATCGGCTGGAATTACAATGGCAATCGCTTTAATCTCAGCGTTAACTAGTACCTCTGTTTCAAAAACGGTGGGAATGACGGGCGAGATAACTTTGCGAGGACGCGTATTGCCAATCGGTGGTCTTAAAGAGAAAGCTCTAGCTGCTCATCGTGCTGGGTTAACGACAATGATTGTGCCAAAAGATAATGAGAAGGACTTAGAAGAGATTCCTGAAGAAGTAAGAGCTGCAATGAATTTTGAGCTTGTTGAGACACTAGATCAGGTAATTGCAAAGGCAATGGTGATGAAAGATGAAAGTAAATAAGGCGGAACTAAAAATAAGTGCGGTCACTAGCAGTCAATATCCGGAGGATAAACTACCGGAAATTGCCTTAGTTGGCCGCTCAAATGTTGGTAAATCTTCGTTGATCAATCGATTGATTCAGCGGAAAGCGCTAGCTCGTACCAGCTCTAATCCTGGGAAAACGCAGACGCTCAATTTTTATTTAATTAATGATGAATTCTATTTTGTTGACCTACCGGGTTATGGTTACGCACGAGTTTCTAAAACGGAGCGTGCACGTTGGGGGCAATTTATAGAAGAATATTTGATGATCCGTGATCAATTAGCAATTGTGATCATGCTAACTGATCTTCGCCATCCGCCAACAAAAGATGATATAACGATGTACCAATGGTTGAAATACTATCAATTACCAGTTATCGTTATCGGCACCAAGGCAGATAAAATTCCCCGCGGTAGGTGGGAACAACATAAAAAACAGCTGAAGAGCCAGCTTGAACTGGATAAAACAGATAAATTATTAACTTTTTCAGCCATCAAAGGCTATGGCATAGAAGAGCTCTGGCAAGAACTTATACCCTATATTAAACAGAATTAGCAGCCAGAGTATTATTTATCGTTTTCTTTCTTTTTTACAGATTCTTTAGGCGCTTTTTTGCGAGTGAAGGCTCGAGTCAGCGCATCTGGTGGAATCTCCGCTAGAATCATCCCTAAGAAGATTAGGGAGCCCCCAAGCGCTACATTCCATGTTAGCCATTGCCAGAGCACAATCATTGACGTTAGTGCTGCAAAAACTGGTTCCATTGCAAAAATAATCGCCGTTTTTGTCGGTGAAGAGTAACGCTGAAATGTAGCCTGAATCAAGAAAGCCAAGGCTGTTGCAAACAATGACGTAATAACGAGCGCTAATATCACATCATAGGAGAACATAATCTCAGGTGACAAGAGTATCGTCGTATCTTCAAAGAGCAAGGCAGCTATCAGACTAAGAATACCGACAACAAAAATTTGGATAAGTGCCAAGATATACGGCGAGTAAAGCGGAGCATATTTACCCATTCCAACAATCTGTAGAGCAAAAAAGACTGCACCAACTAAGACAAGAGCATCCCCGATATTAAAGCCATCGCTGCTAATCATTGTCATAAGATAAAGACCACTTGCTGCTAGTCCAACACCAATGACTGATGTAAAACGCGGCCTAGCTTTTAAAATAAATAGTGAAAGAATCGGAACCAAAACCACACTTAAACCAGTGATAAAACCAGCATTTGCTGCAGTTGTATAAAGCAATCCGATTGTCTGTGTTGCATAACCAAAAAAAAGAAAAACGCCGAGCAGGATTCCGCCCAGCATAGCTTTTTTTGGAATTTTAAATAGATTTTTGCGGTCGAAAACCAAGGCAATAATGAATAGAAATATAGCCGCCGCCAAAAAACGCACCGCATTAAAACTATGCGGTGGTAAGATTGCGACTGCATTCTGTACAATTATAAAGGTCGTGCCCCAAATAAATGCAACTGATAGCAGCATTAAATCAGATTTTATTCCTTTTTTATTCAAGTCGAATTGCTCCTACTTTATTGACAGCATACGTTCTAAGGAAAGAATTGCTTCACGCGCAGTCTCTTCATCTACCGTAATCTGCTGTTCATAATTATTGTTATTTATCTTCTCTAAGGCTATATACAGTGATTCTAATGTAATCAGATTCATCGTATTGCAGAAACTTTCATATTTGCTTAGTGATCGAATTTCTTTATCAGGATTTGTTTTAGCAAGTCGATTAACAAGATTCGATTCTGTTCCAATTGCCCACTTGCTACCAGCTGGTGAATTATTAACAAGGGAGACGATTCTGCTAGTTGAGCCGTTGTAATCAGCTGCCTGAACAACTTCAAAAGTCGATTCAGGATGCACAACTATTTGAACCTGAGGATCTTGGCGTGCCTCCATTATATCTGCAACAGTAAAGCGCTGGTGAACCGCACAGAATCCTTTCCAGAGAATTATTTTGATATCGTCTAGTTCGCCAGTGTATTCTAGCAGTTCTCGATGCGGATTCCAAAGTGCCATCTGTTCAGGTTTAATTCCGAGTTCGAAGGCAGTGTTTTTTCCAAGATGACGGTCCGGCAAAAAGAAAACTATCTCTTTTTGGGTAAAGGCCCATTCGAGCACTTTTTGGGCGTTAGAGGAAGTAACGGTAGAACCGCCCTTGCGCCCGACAAAAGCTTTGATTGCTGCCGTTGAGTTAATATAAGTAAGAGGCAGCATACGCTCATCAAAAATACGTGTTAGCTGCTGCCAACCACTCTCTGCCTGCTCAATTGTTGCCATATCGGCCATTGGGCAGCCGGCGTCTGCTTCAGGCAGTAACACGATTTGATCGGGTTCTGTAAGCATATCAGCAGTCTCAGCCATAAAATGTACACCGCAGAAAAGAATATATTTAGCCTCTTTATTGGCAGACGCTAATTCGGCAAGCCTTAAGGAGTCACCCACATCGTCCGCGAATTGGATAACTTCATCCTTCTGATAATGGTGAGCTGGGATATAAAGTTTTTTGCCAAACTTTTCTTTAAGCTTCCATATATTTTCTTCCATTAATTTTTTCTGTTCTGACAGATCAATTGTTTTTGTCATATTTGACCCCTCCTGCAAGATTAAATGAAATATCTAACGAGTTGACAGAATGTGTCAGCATCCCTAGGGAAATATAGTTGACACCCGTACCTTGATAACTTGCGATATTATTCTTAGTAATTCCTCCGGAAAGTTCTGTCTCAATTTCGGGAGGAATAATTGCTGTGTATTTCTGCGCATCCTGTGGCAAACAATTATCTAACATTATAACATCTACACCAGCTTGAATGGCCTCTTGAACTTCTAACATGTTCTCGGTCTCAACTTCTACCTTAAGCATATGTCCATGTACTGCACGAATACGTTTAACTGCAGCTGTAATTGAACCTGCATGAGCGATGTGATTATCCTTAATTAAAACTGCATCATATAGTCCGAAGCGATGATTATAACCACCGCCGACACGAATTGCGTATTTTTCTAGCATCCGTAAACCTGGTGTTGTTTTTCTGGTATCACAGACGCGAATCGTTGAATCGGCAAGAGTTTCAACAATATCTGCTGTAGTTGTTGCAATCCCAGAAAGTCGTTGGATTAGATTAAGAATTACACGCTCACCGCTTAGTAAAGGAATGACAGGGCCGCTAACCAAGGCAATAATCTGACCAGAATGAACAGGCTCACCATCGGTGACCAATAGATCAATCTTGATTGTTGGATCCAAGAGCTGATAGGCAAGCTGAATAATTTCACCTCCAGCAAATAAACCATCGGACTTCATTAGAAATTGGCCACTAGCATGGTCAGTCTTATCAAAAATCGCATTAGACGTAACATCTTGTGAACCAATATCTTCGTTTAAAGCTCGCTCTATAATTGTAGTTAATATTAGCTTATTCAACAGAACCTCGCCTCCTAACAATATAACGTCTTAACCAATCTTTATCATTTGCGGTAGGATAGTCTGCACGGTAATGACCGCCACGACTTTCCGTGCGTATCCGTGCAGAAGTAGAAATTAACCAGCCGACAGTTAGCATATTCGTAGTAATTTTCTCTTCATTTGTCAGTTCTAATAATATTTTATCTGAATTAATTACATTTGTACATTTTTTGAACCAATCGATGGCAGTAGCCAGCCCAGTTTCATCACGGACAATGCCAACGTACTTGGTCATGATTTGTTTAATTTCATTTCTTTCTGGAAGTTCAAGCTCTAGTTTACCACTTACTGGAAAAGATATCGTATCCTGAAGTTCTGGTTCTGCTTGCTCCAGCAAATGGCTTGCAAGACTTCCTGCAAAAATCAAACCCTCTAACAAGGAATTACTAGCCAACCGATTGGCTCCGTGCGCGCCACTACAGGAAACCTCTCCGACTGCGTATAAACCGGGAATCGACGTCTCACCAGCTAGATTAGTTTTGATACCACCCATAATAAAATGGGCACCTGGTGTAATCGGAATCAATCCATCGTCAACATTTATCTTGTTCATTTCACAAAGCGAAGTAACTTGTGGAAAGCGATCACGGAAATTTTCAATGCTTTTAATATCAAGGTAGATTGTATGCCCTGCTTGTTGTTCCTTATAAACTTGACGTGAAACAATATCGCGTGGTGCTAAGTCAGCTAGCGGGTGCACGCCGTGCATGATTAAACGACCATCTTCATCAATTAAGCGCGCACCTTCCCCACGTACCGCCTCGGATACTAAAGGAGAAGCATTCGTTTCTGTTACTAGCATGGTCGGATGGAATTGAATAAATTCCAAATCAACTAGCTCAGCACCAGCACGGTAGGCCATTGCAATACCATCACCAGTTATTGTTGAGTCATTTGAAGTAACTTGATAGAGACCACCCATCCCGCCAGTTGCAAGTACGATATAAGGAGCCTGATAAACAATTGTTTCTCCGACCTTGTTCTTAGCGATTATACCAATGCAGCGACCATTATCAATTAATAAATCGTAAGCCATTACATGTGAATGAATATTAATATCGTTAATAATCGCGGCAAGTAAGTGCTCAGTTACGGAGCGCCCAGTTGCGTCACCACCAGCGTGAACAATTCTGTTGATTTTGTGACCGCCTTCACGCCCTAGCTGTAAGTTGTTGTCTAGGTCGCGGTCGAAGGGAACGCCAAGCTTAATCAACTGGCTAATTGCTTTAGGTGCATTCCTAACCAGTTCCAAAGTAGTTTTTTCAACGTTATGCATGCCACCAGCTTCAATTGTATCGATAAAATGCTTTTTCCAGCTATCGTCCTTGTCAATTGATGCTGCGATGCCACCCTGCGCCAGATATGTATTACTTTTTTTTATGCTTTCTTTAGTAATTAAAATAACATTTTTGCTATGGGCGAGCATTTCGGCTACAACTAAGCCTGCGATTCCACCGCCAACTATTATAACATCACTTTTTTCTAAATACATTGAGAGCCTCCTATACAAGCCCTTTTAATTGCTGTTATCATAATATCACATAAAAAACAGGATAAAACAATAGAAAAATAGGAAAATTTTACTATTTTCACAAGTAATTTGTGAATATTTCAAAATAGCTATTCACAAGAAGCAAATTGAATGATAATATATATTTACCAAACGAATTTAAGTTTGGTGAGAGTTTATTTTTTGACCGCAAATCATTTGGCGATTTGCGGTCTTTTTTATTTATACAGTTAATAAAAAACAGCCTTACCAGAAAGTAGGTAAGGCTGTTTTCTTAATTTACCTTAAATATTCTAATATGCTCGTGCTAGAATAATTGTTGTTTCGCTTTTTTCTTGACAGCAGATGCACTTGCCATGATTGTCACGCTGTTCAAAAGGAATAATTCGCGCCGTTGCGCCTGTCTCTATTTGAACTTCATCTAGGCAGCTGATTTCACCACACCACCAGCTTTCATAAAAACCACGCTCTGCCATTAGCTTCTCTTTTAGCTCATCAATAGTATCCGCAGTGAAGGTTCGTTCTTCCATAAAGTTGCGTGCGTTAGACAACATATTTTTCTGAATCTCTGTAAGTGTAGTTGGAATAATTGTTGCTAAATCTGACAAAGGTAAAAATTCTTTTTCGCCAGTATCACGTCTTGCAAGTACGAACTGGTCTTTTTCCAGATCTTTTGGTCCAAGTTCGATTCGAATTGGCACGCCACGCATTTCATAATCATTAAATTTCCAGCCAGGGCTCATGTCATCGCGTGTGTCTGATTTAACACGAATTCCTAGTGACTTTAATTCTTTTTCAATCGCAGCTACTTGATTTAGTACTGGCTCAGTATCACCACGAAGAATTGGCACAATGATTACTTGAATTGGTGCGATTGATGGCGGTAGAGCTAACCCACGATCATCGCTATGCGTCATAATTAAGCCGCCAATCAAGCGTGTTGAAACCCCCCAAGATGTCTGGTAAACGTACTGCAATTGGTTATCTTGGTCAGAATATTGAATATCAAATACTTTTGAAAAGTTCTGTCCAAGGTTGTGTGTTGTTCCCGCCTGTAATGCCTTGCCATCGCTCATCAATGCCTCAATACTATAAGTATGTACTGCACCTGCGAATTTCTCGTTCTCTGTTTTGCGCCCAGTAAGTACTGGCATTGCTAAAAATTCTTCAGCAAAATCTTTATACACCTGCAACATCAACAGAGTTTCTTCTTCAGCCTCTTCGTAAGTGGCATGCGCCGTATGTCCTTCTTGCCAGAGAAATTCTGAAGTCCGTAAAAATGGCTTAGTTGAACGCTCCCAGCGCATCACGTTAGCCCATTGATTTAGTTTCATTGGCAAATCACGATAGGATTGAATCCATTTGCTCATTGAAGCGCCAAATAATGTTTCAGAAGTTGGACGAATAACTAAACGCTCCTCAAGTATCTCGTTACCACCCTGTGTAACCCAGGCAACCTCTGGTGCAAAGCCTTCAACATGGTTCATCTCTTTCTGTAGGTAAGATTCAGGAATCAGAAGGGGGAAATAGACGTTTTCATGACCAGTCTCTTTAAAACGTCTGTCTAAGTCCCGCTGTATATTTTCCCAAAGAGCATAGCCATAAGGCTTAAAAATTATTGTTCCCTTAACTGGACCGTAATCCATTAAATCTGTTTTTCTGACAATGTCGAGATACCAGCGGGAGTAGTTTTCCTCCATACTTTCTATCTCTTTTACAAACTTTTTTTCTTCCTTTATTTCCTGTGTCAATAAGTTCACTCCCTTATTTATATTGTACTTAATTATTAGATATTAAGTCCTCTGGAAACTAATTCATTACTTGATTCTCTAGAAATCAGTCAATTGTTAATCTATTTTAATAATGATATCATATACTTAATAAACATTAAATAAAGCTATCAGATTTTTGTGTGGTTTAGATTAAAAGGAGGA
Source organism: uncultured Caryophanales bacterium (assembly GCA_964480445.1). Taxonomy (GTDB): domain Bacteria; phylum Bacillota; class Bacilli; order Tepidibacillales; family Tepidibacillaceae; genus CAYZPB01. Next base: position 8,243 of record CAYZPB010000016.1, on the reverse strand, counting down.
GTTGGGATGCAAGAGAATAATGTATGGCGCTCAAAGATGCAAGAACATAGTGTTTGGCGTACGAATGGATTTATTGGCATAATTCTTTCATTAATATTGATTTTTGGCGGACTATTTATAATTAGTTTCGAAACTGTACCAATGATTATAATTGGCACCATTTTAGTAATTCTGGGTAGTATTCTCTTTAGTGGTTTAACAATTGTTTTACCAAATCAAGCGATTGTTGTGACCTTTTTTGGTAAGTACATTGGGGTAATTCGCGAAAGTGGATTTCATATGACTGTACCATTAACGGTTCGTCGCAAGATCTCATTACGTGTACGCAACTTTAACTCTAGTAAGTTAAAAGTTAATGATGTTGCTGGTAATCCGATTGAAATAGCTGCAGTTGTCGTTTTTAAAGTTGTTGATTCTGCCAAGGCAGTTTTTGATGTTGATAATTATGAAGAATTTGTAGAGATTCAAAGTGAAACTGCACTACGTCATGTTGCGACTAAACACCCATATGATAATTATGAGGAAACTGGAATCTCACTACGTGGTGATGTATCAGTTGTTTCTGACGAACTTACTAGTGAGCTACAAGAGCGACTAGATTTGGCTGGTGTCCATGTTTTAGAAGCTCGTCTTACGCACCTTGCCTATTCAACTGAGATTGCTAGTGCAATGCTTCAACGGCAACAGGCGAATGCAATTGTTGCTGCGCGCGCAAAAATTGTTGATGGTGCAGTTGGTATGACGCAGATGGCGATTGAACGAATCGAAAGTGAAGGGCTTGTCAAGTTTGATGAAGAACGTAAAATTGACTTGATTAATAACTTAATGGTAGCTATCGTCTCTGATCGTGGAGCTCAGCCCGTTATAAACACTGGAAGCAAGGAAACATAATTGATGGAAATTGTATTATTGGTGCTTATCTGGACTGCGATAATTATTTTATTTTTAGCAAGTTTCGTCGGTGTCTTTATTCCGGTAATTCCTGGAGCCCCGTTAATTTGGGCGGGGATCCTTATCTATTATTTTGCCGTTGAGCCGATTACGAGCACTACTTTCTGGGTTGCATTAATTGTACTTTCAATACTTTCTTTTGTCGTTGATTATTTAGCTGGGATTGCCTTCGTCAAGAAATGGGGTGGTTCACGGAAGACACAGTATGCCGTTATTTTCGGTGTGCTTCTTGGACCAATTCTACTGGGGCCAATTGGAATAATTGTTGGGCCTTTTGTGATGGCAGTTCTCGTTGAGTTGCTAGTTGGCTCTAGCGCTCGGAATTCGTTAAAGGTCGGTGTAGCCTCATTCCTTGGTATGCTTGGCGGAGGTTTATTTAAGGCTTTAATTTTTTTAGCAATAATCGTCTATTTCTTTATAACCATATTTTAATCCCTGCTAATCTACTCCTGATATTGTAGCCGGTACAGATTGTAGTATAAACCCTCACGTGCCAATAACTCTTGGTGGTTACCTATTTCGCGAACTTCACCTTTGTGGAGAACAATGATTCTATCTGCATGTTGAATAGTTGAGAGCCGATGGGCGATGACAATTGTCGTACGCCCCTTTATTAACTTGTTTAAGGCGTCTTGAATCAACATCTCAGTCTCAGTATCAATATTAGCCGTTGCCTCGTCTAAAACAAGAATAGAAGGCTTAAAGGCAAGTGTTCGTGCAAAGGATAACAGTTGACGCTGCCCTTGCGAAAGAGTCGAACCACGTTCCTTGACCTCTTCGCTATACATCTGCGGAAGTTTCTCAATAAAAGTACTAGCATTTACATGATGAGCAATATCACGCATCTCTTGCTCAGTAATATTCTGATTATTTAACGTAATGTTTGAACGGATGTCGCCAGAGAAAAGGAAAACATCCTGTAATACAATACCTACATTATGTCGTAGTTTATCTAACTCAATATCGCGAATATCGATACCGTCAATTCGGATGGCTCCTTTTTGAATGTCATAAAAGCGAGCGAGTAGGTTAATGATCGATGTTTTGCCCGCACCAGTAGCTCCTACGAAAGCAACCATCTCACCAGTTTCAATCTTAAAACTGATGTCTTTTAAGACCCAGTTTTCATCGTTATAGGCGAACCAGACATGGTCAAATTCAATCTCGCCCCTAAACTTTTCAACCTTCACCGGATTTTCTGGTTCAGGAATAATTGAATCCTCATCTAGTAATTGAAAAATTCTTTCAGCGGAAGCCATTGCTTGTTGAAGAACAGTAAATTGCTCTGTCAAATCGTTAATTGGTTGAAAGAAACGACGTAGATACTCGATAAAAGCAAATAGCAAGCCAAACTCAATCCAGCCAGCAAGTACCTCTTGCGCACCGAACCAGAGTAGCAAGGCTAAAGTAAATGAGTAAATTAAATCCATTGCTGGCCGGAAAATTGCGACCGTCCTTAGCTCGCGCATACTTGCGTCATAATGTGCTGTATTTATTTTGTCAAAGCGGTCAAACTGTTGCTTTTCCCGCTTGAAAATGTGAATAATGTGCATTCCGGAAATGTTTTCATTTAAAGTCGTGTTTATTCGTGCAAGACGAACACGTACTTCGCGGAAAGCCGGTCGAGCAAATTTACGATAGAGATAGGTTGAAATCAGCACAAATGGAATCGAAACAAAACAGATCAGAGCAAGCTTCACATTTAATGAAAGCATCACTATGATAATCCCGATTAGCACAACTGCATCTTTAAATAGACTGACCAACACCTGCGTATACATCATATTTAATGTCTCAATATCGTTTGTAACACGTGTTAGAATCCGCCCGACCGGGTTGCGATCAAAAAAGCTAAGCGAAAGCTTCTGTATATGACTAAATAGATCTTGTCTGATATTAAAAATTATCTGCTGTCCAGAGTACTTCAAGATATATTGTTGGATATAAGTAACCACAAAGAGTAGCAGGAGTAGAACTAGAAAAATTAGTGCTATCAGGTAAAGAGCATTAATATCGTAACTGCGAAAATTTTTAATATCCGCCTCAGTTAATTGCATTGCTGCAAGTTGTTGTCCGTCATCAACGATAACTGTCGGGGTGGCTCCGTGCCATTCAATGGTAAGTTGCTGCTTAGCTGCCACTAGGCCGGTAACAAGAAAGAATTGATTATTGGTCTCAATAATCTGATAATGTTGCATTGCAGCGACGATTTCTGGATCAACAAGCTCTTTACCAGTGAAGGAAGTTAAGCGTTTAATCCGCAAATATTCATACTGATCGTGGACTGTTCCTTCAAGTGGTGCCTCGCCCACCTCATATCGAACCATCGGTGTGTAGATACCATTGATGTGATCATCAATTGCGACTTTTATGATATAAGGCTGTGCCAGTTCAACAACAGTTATTATTAACATCAGAATAATTGCAAGCAAAAGCAACCACTTCTGAGGTTTAGTATACTTTAAAAGACGTTTAATTATACTGCGGTCATAAACCTTTTTTAAGGCCTTTTCTTCATGATATTTTTTGTACTCTTCACTCATCCTGCTCACATCCTTATTGATTAGCAATCATATCTTCAAGTAATTGTTTTTCATATAGCTCATAATAACTACCGGCTAATACGAGTAACTCTTCGTGTGTACCGCGCTCAATTATTGTACCTTCATCAAGGACGATAATTTCATCAGCCTCTTTAATGGTTGAAATACGATGAGCAATAATAATTGTGGTCAACTCTCCGCGCAGCTCTAGAAGATTATCTAGGACAGCCTCCTCCGTTTTTGTATCAACAGCAGATAAGCTATCATCTAAAATTAGAATGCTCGGTTCCTTGATTAGTGCACGAGCGATTGATATTCTTTGCTTTTGTCCCCCGGAAAGTGAAGCGCCACGCTCGCCAACCATCGTTGAAAATTGATCGGGGAAAGCCATAATATCATCATAAATGTTTGCAGCTTTCGCAGCCCTTTCTATCATCTCATCATCATATTCATCAATCCCAAAAGCAATGTTTTCCCTAATCGTTGTTGTAAACAGAAAATTGTCTTGTGGTACATAGCCGATATTGCTGCGTAAGATTTCAAGCGGAATCGTGTTTAGTTCATGACCGTCAATTTGAATTTCACCTTTTTTAGTATTGTAAAGCCGCAGTAACAAGTTTGTTAAGGTAGTTTTACCAGAACCAGTCCTGCCAATAATTGCTAAGGTATTACCCTGCGGCAAATAAATATCTACATTATCTAAGACATTTACCTTGGTATCTGGGTAGGCGAAATAGAGCTTGTTAATCGTAATCTCACCCTTAATCGTTCTGATTTCCTCATTAACTAACTCGGGGTTATCATAAATATCTGGTTCAGTTTCAAAAATTTTATTAAGTCGACCCATCGAAGCTGCTCCACGTTGTAAGATATTAACAACGCGACCAAGTGCCATCATTGGCCAAGTTAATAGAGCCACATAACTGTTAAAGGCAACAAAGTCACCAAGTGTAATCTCTCGACCAATTACTAACAAGCCTCCATAAAATAAAACAACTAGCAGGCTTAGACCAGAAAGAAAGACAACTAGCGAATGAAAGATTATATGCACACGCTCGAAGTCCATGTTTTTCTCGACATAGGTCTGGTTAGCATCCTCGAACTTTTCAATCTCTTCCTGCTCTTGCACGAAAGATTTTATAACCCGCATTCCGGATAGGTTCTCTTGTACGCGTTCAGAAATTCCAGAGAATGCTTCCTGAATTGAACGCGAACGAGTATGCATCATCTTACCAAATTTTTGCGTAGCAATCGTTAAAAATGGCAGTGGTATTAAGGCTACAATCGTTAGCTTTAAGGAGATTGTCTGCGACATAAGAATAACGGCAATCAGAATTATTACAAAGGCATCTATTATCATAATAATGCCTGGGCCAGCAGCCATCCGCACGGCATTAATATCATTAGTCGCGTGTGCCATTAAGTCTCCCGTTTTTCTGTTATTAAAGTAGTTGGTCGACATTTTCTGTAGATGTTTGTATAGTCTGTTACGTAATTGGAACTCGAGTAAACGAGCTGCCCCCATTATGTAAATCCGCCAGAGATAGCGAAAGATAAACATAAAAATAGCTATACCAGCAATTAATAAAGAATAATAAAGTAGCCGTTTAGCTTCAAAAACACCTGTACTAAGCTCGTCAGTAAAGGCGCCAAGTATTTTTGGAATTAACAATTGTAAAATATCGACTGAGATTAGCCAGACGATTCCAATTATATAGGTCCATTTATGTTGGATGAAAAATTTCTTTAATGTTGCAAAATTTCGCATTTTACACCTCTAATAAGTTTTTAAAACCTTTGCGAACATATTGAATAATTTCATTGATCTGTTCGCTGGTAGCCTCATCGATGTGAATCCCACAGATGACGGTGCAGGTTGTTGCTAATTTCTTAGCTGCAAGCCTAGCGCATTCTTGTGCTAGCTCGCCTTCCTTATGACTAGGTAGCTCAAAAGTTTTCACATCAAGCACTTCCGCCTCCCAAAAAGCAACAGAAACCGCTCCAATATGTGGTCCGCTATCTAGCTCGCCACCACTGATTGTAAATAGATAATCACGACCGATTCGTTGGATCGTAAAAGCAATATTGTAGGGGTTGGTGTTTGATTTTGTGCTCATTCTAAGGCTCCAATCACGCTATTTTCTTTATAACTTGGGATAACTAATATAAGCTTGATTATAGTACACTTTTTACGGAAAATACATTTTTCTATGAATTTATGTTAAAAAAGAGTATAATCGAACCTAATATTAAAGAAAAGAAGGTGAAGGCGATGGATGAGAAAAATTTAGATAAGCTACGAGAAGAAATTGATGCAGTCAACTTAGAATTACTGCGATTGATTAGTCGACGTGGTGAGTTAGTACAAGAGATTGCAAGTGTTAAGCTGAAGCAAGGACAACCAAAGTTTGACCCGATGCGTGAGCGAGCAATGCTGAATCGTTTGATTGAGAAGAATGAAGGTCCATTTGACGATAAGACGGTGAGCTACATTTTTAAAGAGGTGTTCAAAGCATCGCTTAGCCTACAGCAGGAAGATAATAGTAGGCGCTTACTTGTCAGTCGCGAGCGCCATGCAGAGAATACAGTTATTGATGTTGGCGGTCAGATGATTGGTGATAAACCGATTATAATTGCTGGCCCTTGCGCAGTAGAAAGCGAAGAGCAAATTGAAGAAGTTGCACAAGAGTTGGTGGCACAAGGTCTGTCTTTTATTCGTGCCGGAGCTTTTAAGCCTCGCACTTCTCCTTATGATTTTCAGGGACTAGGTCTAGAAGGTCTGAAAATTTTACGGCGCGTAGCTGATAAATACAACTTGAAGGTAGTAAGCGAAATTGTTAGTTCTAACGATATGGAAAAGGCCTCAGAATATGTTGATGTAATTCAAATTGGTGCGCGTAATATGCAGAACTATGATTTGTTAAAAGCAGCAGGGCAGGTTAGAACACCTATCTTATTGAAAAGGGGTATATCGGCAACAATTGAAGAGTTGATTCTTGCTGCTGAATATATTGTTTCTCAAGGTAATTCAGAGGTAATGTTGATTGAGCGCGGAATTCGTACCTATGAGCGCTGGACAAGAAACACGCTTGATATACTGGCTGTACCAATTCTAAAACAGGAGACGCACTTACCAATTCTAGTTGATATTAGTCATTCTTCTGGGCGCAAGGATATTGCAATTCCGACAGCGAAGGCAGCTCTCGCAGCTGGAGCGGATGGCATTATGGTTGAATTTCATCCAGATCCAGAGGTAGCACTTTCTGATGCTAGTCAACAGCTTAATCATGAGGAGCTTCGTGAGTTATTAAAAAGTTTACGAGAGGGAAAGTTCATATAAGACAAAAGGTGGGAGCAGCTCCCACCTTTTATTTAATTTAAATTATTAATCGTCTTCAGAATCCTCAGTTTCATTGTCGCCATCGCCGGGAGCTTGAGAAGGATCAATATGAACCGTCTTAGAAGCTTGTGATTCCCCATTCATATTAGTAGCTGTTACATAATAATAAACATCGTCTGCACTATTAAAGTTGTGCGAGTAGAATGCATCGCTTGTTGTTGCAACTACCGAAAAGGGACCCTGAGCATTTTTGCTAAAATAAACACGATACTCAATAATCTTTTCTCGTGGAAGATTATCGTTCCATGATAGTACAACTTGAGTTGTTCCTACAATATGATTAGCACCTAATGAACTTGGAGCACTTGGAAGTCCAGCTGGTGGTGTAGAATCATCTATATCATCATCACCAAAATGATTCGGCATGGTGCCTATGATTTTGGAAGGCATCGATTCCGTTCCGCCAACCTCGACAGATACAATATAGTAGAGAGCTCTGCCCCCAGGTTCATCCTCATAATACATCCGTTCAGGCACCAAATCTCTTTGTAAAACTGAACCCACATGAATAAAGTTGCCACTTCTTTCAGTATATTTATAGATACGGTAGCCGACAATGTTCGGATTAACAACTTTATCCCAGGACAGGCTGTTTTTATATTCTAAATCCTTAATAATTAATCCGTTAGGTTGCTCCGGAGATAAATTGGTAATTTTTCTTGGGTCGGGATCATGTGGCAGCTCTAAGTTGAAATCAGCAGGGTAACCTCTGTTGCCGCTCCAATTTGAAGCAGTAGGATCTGGCAATTTATATTCAGCGCGTTTGAAGAACACGCCTGTCTGTACCATATCATCAGGCGTCTCAGAGTTCGCGAAATAACGCTTTCCGTCATAGTTAACTACACGAGCGTATTCAAGCGAATTATCAACCTCTGTTGGAATATATTTTTTGTTAAAGATATCAGTTGTTAGGAAACCATGCTCAATTGCCAGTTCTGATGGTAGCAAGCCTGATGTACTAGCAACTGTCAACTCAACTATGTCGCTTGGCACCTTAAACCTTGCGCTTTGCGGTGAAAGACTTGGGTTAGTCTCTTGAATTTGCATGAAAAGGCGTCCCCAGGTTTTTGATGCTAGTGCCTGATCTGGCAAGGTCGTGGGGTAGGCATAGCCGACCCAAACACCAAGCGTAACTGAAGGCGAGTAACCAACGAACCAAGCGTCCTTATTTTCATTAGTTGTACCAGTCTTACCGGCAATATCAATGTTTGCAGGTACAAAATTTCGAATCGTTCTGCCTGTCCCATTAGAAATTACCGTTCTCATCATATCTGTCATAATGTAAGCTGTTTGCTCACTAAAAACTAGCGTTGGTGTCTGCTGTTGTTGGAAAACTACTTCACCATGGC
>CAYZPB010000015.1:0-18571 GCA_964480445.1 uncultured Caryophanales bacterium | reverse complement strand
TTTACGAGCATTTAAGAAAATATAAAAAGATAATTAGAAATTTATACTTTGTTTGATTAAAAATATAGTGGGGACGGTCTGTGACCGCCCCCACTAACAAAAATCCTGTTAATCTCTTAATCAGTGTTAGAAATCTTAATCTTAATCTAGAGTTCTCGAATATCGCAAAGCAGTTGGACGATATCGTTGTAGAACATTTTGGTGATTACAATTTAACTTTCAGCACTTCTTTTCTAAATAATTAGTGATAATATAATTATAAAGAACAAATTTAAAAGAATAGCTTAGAAGTGGCGGAGGGGTATGTCCATGGGCGGCGATATAATCGGTGTAATAATTTCAATATTATTTGTAGGTCTGATTCTGCTTGCTGCGGAGTTAATCCGAAAAGCAGGAAATTATTCTAACGAATTCACTAGGAAATTTGTACATATCGGAGTCGCACATTGGTGGCTAATAGCGATGCTGTTAATTGACAATATTTTCTTAGCTCTTATCCCACCAATTATTTTTTTGTTTTTAAATTATTATTCCTATAAAAAAGACTTATTTAAAAGCATGGAGAGAGAGGAAGAAAGTAAGGACTTAGGTACCGTCTTTTTTCCGATGACACTAATAGTCTTAATTCTACTTACCTGGGATGGTGGTCTTCTAGGCAATGACATGAAGTATCTAGGAGCTATCGGTGTATTAATTATGGGTTATGGCGACGGATTCGCAGCTATTATTGGTGGGAAATGCGGTCGCATAAAATATAAAGTTTTTAATAATGTGAGCAGCCTATTAGGCTCAATAACAGTTCTGGTTTTTTCATTTCTCGTTTCGATAATTATTCTAGGAATTAAATTCGGTCTTGACCTTCAAATTTTTCAAATTAGCTTTGCGATAGCGGTTTTAGCAACTCTGATTGAAGCTTTTACACCAAGAGGTTTTGATAATCTAACTGTGCCGATAATTTCTACACTGGCAGCTTATTTTTTCTTCTATATTATTAACGGATTGCCAGCTTTTACTTTTATTTTGTATGCTTCAATCGGTTTTATCTTAAGTTTTATAATCGCTTATGTTGCACATACCAGAAACTCCTTATCAACTAGTGGTTGCCTAGGCGCTATTTTGTTAGGTACTTTTACCTATGCAGCTGCAGGTTTCTTTGGTTTTTCCATGATGATATTATTTTTCTTATCTTCTAGTTTAATTAGCAGTTTTAAGAAAACAAAAAAAGAAAGAGTTGCTAAGCAATTTGATAAGACAGGTCAGAGGGATTTATTGCAAGTATTTGCTAATGGCGGAGTGGGTTTAATTCACGCCTTCTTATTTCTTTTTACTAGCAACCCCATCTTCTTAATCTGCCTGGCTACTTCTTATGCTGCAGCTAATGCAGATACCTGGGCAACAGAATTAGGAATTTTGAATAAAAAGGATCCTTATTCCTTGCGTGGTTTTAAGCGGGTAGACAAAGGAACATCTGGGGCTGTTAGTCTTTTAGGCACCGCCGCTTCCTTAGCAGGATCGATGATAATCGGACTTTTTGCGACCATTGGTTTTGTTCTGTTAAACAATGTTGAGCTAACACTTTCATATTTTACTCTATTTCTATTGGTCTCCTTGGGCGGCTTTATTGGTGCCCTGGTTGATTCTGTTCTAGGCGCAACAGTCCAAGGGATTTACTACTCTGATGATCGACAAAAAGAGACGGAGCGGAAAGAGCATAATGGCAAGCCAAATCGTCTTATCCGAGGCTATGCAATTATCAATAATGATGTAGTAAACTTTACCAGCATCGCTATCGCAAGTGTAATTCTAATCGGTTTTATGTAAAAACGCAGCCCCGAAATGCAACGCCAGATGATAAATTAATGACGAAATATGCTTAAAAATAGATATTTTACAGTTATTTGCGTTTTGCTATTGACAGCCACATAAAAACACAGTAAATTGTTTAAATGATAGGAACAATAATTGGCAAAATTTATTGTGAGGAGTGTGCTGTTAATGGCGGTATCAATTCGTGATTTCGATGAGGAGTACATAAAGGAGCTAGCAACAATTGAAATGGCATATCATATTATTAAAGAGGCTAAGACTACCTTTCACTTTAAGCAACTGGCAGAAGAAATTAAAAATATAAAAAAGATAGATGATGATAGATTATATGATGTTTTGCCGCAGCTCTATACAGAGCTTAATCTAGATGGCCGATTTTTACACCTTGGCAAAAACGAATGGGCGCTTAAGAGCTGGTATTCGGTGGCTGCAGCAGATGAATTGCTTAAAGTGCGCGAAATATATGACGAAGAAGATGAAGAAGAGGAAGAAGCTGAAGATGAAATTGTTGAATTACTTGACGATGATCCAGTAGTTTCAGCAAAGAAGAAGAAAAAAGGGGATTTTGATGTAGAGGAAGAGGCTGACGAAGAGCTTTCTGATGATGACGATGTAGACACCGACCTTGATGACCTTGCTGACGAAGATCTAGATTATGCTGAAGACGAAGCTGAAGATGAAATTGAAGAAGTTGATTTAGAGGATGCTGTTTATTATATTGATGAGGAGTTTGCTGAAGAGTAACTTTTAATCTTCTTGACAATCAATTGAGATGTCTAGTAAAATAAGGTACGGGCAATACATTTAGTGAGTAGAAAATAATTGACTTTTTACAGAGGCCCCTGCAAAGGGTGTTGCTTCTGTTTTTATTTTATAATGGGTAATTTATAATGAGCGACCTATAATGACGGATAATATAGACAAGGGGAGAGATGAGTATGACCAAATATGTATTCATAACCGGAGGCGTTGTTTCGGCACTAGGCAAGGGAATCACAGCAGCTTCTTTAGGCAGACTGTTAAAAAATAGAGGCCTAAAGGTTACAATTCAGAAATTTGACCCCTATATCAATGTCGACCCCGGCAAAATGTGCCCCTTCCAACATGGCGAAGTTTACGTAACCGATGATGGTGCGGAAACAGACCTCGACCTTGGCCACTACGAACGTTTTATTGACAACAACTTAAACCGAAATAATAATATAACTGCTGGAAAAATATACTCTTCAGTAATTAATAAAGAAAGAAGTGGCGAGTACAAAGGAAGAACCGTTCAAGTTATTCCCCATATTACCAACGAGATTAAGGAGCGTATTGTGGCTTCTAGCAATGACTATGATGTTGTAATTACAGAGATTGGTGGAACGGTTGGCGACATTGAGAGTCTGCCTTTTCTTGAAGCCATTCGTCAGTTGAAGAATGATTTAGGCACAGAAAATGTTATCTACATACACGTAACACTTATTCCTTATATTGAAGCTGCGGGCGAGCTAAAAACTAAGCCTACTCAGCATAGCGTTAAAGAACTACGATCGATTGGTATTCAGCCGAACATGATTGTTTGTCGGACAAGTCATCAATTAACTGATGAGATAAAAGAGAAATTAGCCTTATTCTGTGACATCGAGAAAGAGGCGGTAATTGAAAATCTCGATGCTGAAACCTTATACGAAATTCCACTACGTTTGCGTGAGCAAGATTTTGACGATTATGTAATCAGACATTTTAAATTAGACTTGCCAGCCCCAGACATGAAGGAATGGGAGTCGCTTGTTTATAAGATAAAGCATCTAGAAAAACAGACGAAGATTGCCTTAGTTGGTAAATATGTTTCCTTACATGATGCCTATCTAAGTGTTGCTGAAGCCTTAAGTCATGCTGGCTATGCTAATAACACCGATATAGAAATTGAGTGGATTGATTCTAAAGACTTAAATCAGCAGAACGCTAAGCAGTTATTAACAGGTTATGATGGTATTCTGTTGCCAGGTAGCTTCGGTGATTCGTTTACGGAAGGTGAACTAGCTGCTGCTCAATTTGCGCGAAAAGAAGGCGTGCCGTTTTTTGGGATTGGAACCGGATTATATGCGGCCTTGCATGAGTATGCGAACAATGTATTAAACTTAAAAGAACAGGATATATTTATAAGTCCGCCTGATTGTAAAGAAGATTCTATGAGAAATGAGAAATTACACCTCGGCTCCTATGCTATCAAGCTCGAGAAAGACTCACATGCTTATACTGCTTACCAAAAGGAAGAGATTAACGAGCGCCACCGGCATTTAGTCAACTTCGACGAACAGTACCAGCAATTATTTGAGGAGAATGGCCTGCGCATTACGGCTACCTCAGTTGTAGGTAACGCAATTGAAATAGTTGAATTAAATGAACACCCCTGGTTTGTAGCTACACAATTCCACCCTGAATTTAAATCACGACCGAATGTTCCACATCCATTATTTGTTGAATTTATTAAAGCTGCGCAAAAATAATCAATCAGCGTTTCACGCTTTGCTTATATTTGCTATAATAAAAGGAAGAAAGTAAGGTTAGGACACTAACATTATTTGAAGGGAGCGGTAATTATGGGATTAGTCTCAATGAAAGAGATGCTACAGGCGGCTAAAGTAGGAAAATATGCCGTAGGGCATTTCAACATTAATAATCTAGAGTTTGTGCAGGCAATAGTTGAAGCTGCAGATGAGGAGCGCTCACCATTAATTCTAGGAGTAAGTGAGGGAGCATTAAAGTACATGGGTCTTGAATATACAATTGCAATGGCTGAAGCGGCAGCAAGTTTAACCGATGTGCCAATTGCTCTTCATTTAGACCATGGTTCATACGAAAAAGCACTTTACCTGCTTGAGAACGGGTTTTCATCAGTAATGTTTGATGGTTCGCGCTATTCACTCCAAGATAATATTCGCTTAACTAAAAAAGTCGTTGAAGTAGCACACTATATGGGTGCTTCAGTGGAGGGCGAACTGGGAGCAATTGCAGGGACCGAGGATGACTTAACTGTTGACGAGGAAGATGCAATGCTCGCAGATCCAGTAGAAGCGATTCGTTTTTATGAAGAGACCGGTGTCGATGCCTTAGCGATTGCTTGTGGTAGTGCACACGGAGTTTACAAGGGAGAACCTAATATTCGTTTTGATATTATTGAACAGGTTAACAAGGAGATTGACATACCCCTAGTACTACATGGCGGTACAGGAATTCCTGATGAGACAATCCGTAAGGCGATTCAAGCTGGAATCGGCAAGATAAATGTTAATACAGAGAACCAGATTGTGCTGACAAACAAAATTCGCGAAATTCTGACCAATGACAGTGAAGTTTATGATCCGCGCAAGTATATGGGGCCGGGGCGCGAAGAAATTAAAAAAGCAGTAATCCAGAAAATTAGACTTTTTGGCAGCAACGGTAAAGCATAGAATACTAAACGCCTGATAAGAAGGACAGGGATAGGAGCAATTGATGGAGAAGATAATGATTAAGGGCGGACAGAAGCTATCTGGGAGAGTATCAATCAGCGGCGCCAAAAACAGTGCTGTTGCGTTAATTCCCGCATCAATTCTTTCTGACTCGATTGTTTATATTGATAACTTACCCGATATTAAAGATGTTGAAATTCTGGCTGAGATTCTGCGCGAAATGGGAGTCAAGGTTGAACTTCACAAAAGCACAATTATGATTGATCCGCGCAATATGGTTTCACGTCCAATGCTGAACAACAAAATTAAAGATCTGCGTGCTTCCTATTACTTGATGGGGGCACTACTTGGCAAGTTTGGTGAAGCGAGGATTGGTCTACCAGGTGGTTGCAACCTTGGAGCCCGCCCGATTGACCAGCATATCAAAGGCTTTAATTCTTTGGGTGCCACAGTAGAAAATAAGCCGGACTATATCGAAATTAAGGCTGACAAACTGGTTGGTAACAAAATTTATCTCGATACTGTCAGCGTTGGTGCGACCATCAATATTATGCTGGCTGCTTCCCGAGCTGAGGGAATGACCATAATTGAGAATGCTGCAAAGGAACCGGAAATAGTTGATGTAGCAACGCTACTTAACTCGATGGGTGTAAGGATTACCGGTGTAGGTACAGATGTAATCAGGATTAATGGCGTAGAAAGCATGGATGGTTGCCGGCATTCGATAATACCTGACCGGATTGAAGCAGGAACCTACATGATAATAGCAGCAGCAACGGCTAGCGATATGTATATAGATAATGTTATTCCTAAACATCTAGAATCAATTACTGCGAAACTAAGAGAGATTGGCGCAGAGATAATAGAGAAAGACGATTCAATTCGTGTTATTGGCCGTTCGGAATATAATGCTGTTGATGTTAAAACATTACCTTATCCTGGATTTCCTACAGATTTACAACAGCCCTTTAGTGTGCTTTTAACTAGAGCTGAGGGTACAAGTGTGATTACTGAGACAATTTTTTCGGCACGTTTTCGTCATATAGATGAGCTAGTAAGAATGGGTGCAGAAGCCCGAGTTGAAGGGCGCAATGCGATTTTTGAGGGTCCGCGTAAACTTGAAGGTACTACGGTGACGGCAATGGACCTACGCGGTGGCGCTGCCCTGGTTGTTGCAGCTTTAATGGCTGAAGGTGTCACAGAGATTAGAGAAGTCTATCATATTGACCGTGGTTATGAGGGCTTAGAATATAAACTAAATGCATTAGGTGCCAATATTTGGCGCGTGTTTGAATAAAAGCAAGGGGGCTTTAGCTTGGATAGAAAATTAGCAATGTCACTTGTCTGCGTAACCGAGGCTGCTGCAATAGCTGCTGGTTATTGGGTTGGCAAGGGAGATAAATTTGCAGTGGACCAAGCGGGTACTGAGGCGATGCGTAAGGCCTTTGACCTAATTGAAATGGATGCAACTGTTGTAATCGGCGAAGGCGAAATTGATGAGGCGCCGATGCTTTTTATTGGTGAGAGGCTAGGAACTGGCTACGGACCAAAGATTGATATAGCTGTTGATCCGATCGAGGGTACTAACATTGTTGCTAACAACCTCAATAATGCTTTAGCTGTAGCTGCAATTGCGGAGGCAGGCAACTTACTTCATGCACCAGATATGTATATGTACAAAATGGCAGTTGGACCGAAAGCAGCAGGGCGAATTGACCTGGGCCTTACCGTAACTGAAAATTTGCTAAGCATTGCAGAGGCCTTAGAGAAAGACATATCGGAGATTACTGTAATCATCCTTGAGCGTCCGCGCCATGATGAGATTATAGCAGAGATAAAAGCTGCTGGCGCTAGTGTTAAGTTAATCTCAGATGGTGATGTGGCCGCAGCGATTAATACTGCCTATGGTGAAACGGGAATCGATGTCCTAATTGGAATCGGCGGTGCACCGGAGGGTGTGTTGGCTGCTGTTGCTTTAAAATGTTTAGGTGGCGAACTTCAGGGTAAGCTGATGCCACGAAACTTGGAAGAGGAAGAGCGCTGCAAATCCATGGGTATAGATTGCAACGAAATTCTATTGATGGATGATCTCGTTAAGGGAGAACAGGCAGTTTTTGCTGCAACGGGTGTTACCGATGGCGACTTAGTTGCTGGCGTCAAATATAATAATGGTTATGCGACAACACAATCTTTATTAATCAGTGCAGATACGAATAAGGTTCGTGTTATCAATGGAATACATAAACTATCATAAGAAAAAGAAAATATAAAGCAGGTGCGAAATGGAACTAAGTATTCAATCGTTAGAAGAAAAAACTTTAAAGGAATTATATCAATATGCGAAGGATTTTGAGATTTCTAATTTTGCAAAAATGAAAAAGAAGGAATTAATTTTTGCGATTCTAAAAACACAGACAGAGAACGAAGGATTACTTTTCATGGAAGGTGTACTGGAGATTTTGGCCGATGGCTTTGGGTTCTTACGGCCGATTAATTATTTACCTAGTGATGAAGATATTTATATCTCTGCTTCTCAGATCCGAAAATTCGATTTACGAACAGGGGACTGGGTTGCTGGAAAGGCGCGGCCCCCGAAGGAGAATGAGCGCTACTTTGGCTTGCTGCATGTAGATGCAGTAAATGGACAAGACCCTAATCTGGCAGGCGATCGCTTGCATTTCCCAGCTCTAACCCCAATCTATCCGACTGAAAGAATTACCTTAGAAAAAGAGCCTAATCATATTGCAACAAGAATAATGGACTTAATGGTACCAGTCGGTTTAGGGCAACGTGGTTTAATTGTTGCCCCACCTAAGGCCGGCAAAACTTTACTGCTAAAGGAGATTGCCAACTCAATCAGCGTTAACTACCCAGACATTAAGTTATTAATTCTTTTGATTGATGAACGACCGGAGGAAGTTACTGATATGCAGCGTTCTGTTAACGCGGAGGTTATCAGCTCGACTTTTGACGAGCGACCGGAAAATCATATCAAGGTATCGGAGCTTGTTTTAGAACGAGCGCAACGACTTGTTGAAGCGAAGAAAGATGTCGTTGTTCTTTTAGATAGTATTACACGTTTGTCGCGTGCTTATAATTTAGTGGTGCCACCAAGCGGACGAACTCTATCAGGAGGGTTAGATCCTGCGGCCTTATATCGACCGAAGAAGTTTTTTGGCTCAGCAAGGAACATTGAGGAAGGTGGGAGTCTAACAATTCTCGCGACGGCGTTAATTGATACTGGTTCGCGGATGGACGATATTATTTATGAAGAGTTTAAAGGAACGGGCAATATGGAACTACACCTTGATCGACGTTTAGCTGAGCGACGCATCTTCCCAGCAATCGACGTTAAGCGCTCGGGAACAAGACGCGAGGAGACGCTACTAAGCAAAGAACATCTGGAACGTGTCTGGAATTTAAGGAAAATGATGAGTGATCAACCAGACTTTTCTGAACGGATAATTAAGCAGGTGCACGATACTAAGACGAATGAACAACTACTTGAGCAGCTTGGTGCTCTAATGAAGAGCAACTAACACTAAACAAGTTGACAGATAAGTAAGGATTGCTGGCTAGGCAATCTTTTTCAGCATGCAAGAAGGCTGAAGGGAAAAATAGGAGTTGAAGAAGCAATATGAAAAAAATTGAATTTAAGCTTGACATTAAGAAATTGCAACAAGTCCAACTACAGATGTTGATTGAGTTCGACAGGATCTGCAAGGAGAATAAGCTGCAATACCAGTTATTTTCGGGAACCTTGTTAGGGGCTGTTAGACACAAAGCCTTTATTGCTTGGGATGATGATATTGATGTTGCGATGTTACGAGAGGATTATGAGACCTTTCTGCAGATTTGCCAAGAAAAACTAGATGAAAAATACTTCCTGCAAACTCATGAAACAGACAAAAAGTATATTCATAGTTTTGCCAGGATTAGAAAAAATAACACATTATCAGTTCAGAAGCATTGGGCCGATATCGATATGCATCACGGTATATTTATCGATGTCTTTCCTCTGGACAAAATCTCGCCAGAGAGTTTTAAGGGAAAGCTTCAATATCACCTGCTCTATCCATTAAGAAGATTGAAGTTTTTGAAAACAAATAGAGACCATCTAACTACTGGAAGTTTTATTAAAAGAAAACTAGTAGTACTTGCTAGGTTCTTATTAAAACCATTTCCAACTAGATCATTCAATCGGCTGGAAACCAGAATCATGTCGATGTTTGAAAACACAGATGCTGAATACTCAACATGCTTATCAGAGGGTGGCAAGGAAACATATCTTCCTTATATGATTAGGAATGATGAGTTTTATGACACGATTGATATGGATTTCGAAGGGCATAAATTTCCAGTGCCGATAAATTACGATGAAATATTAACTAATAATTTTGGCGATTACATGACTCTTCCACCAATCGAAGAGCAGAAACCACACCACGGTATTATAGAGCTTAACTTTGATACAAATCATTCTCAAACAAAGATTACAGAAATTAAAGCCAAGGAAGGCCATGTGGTGAAACTATTTCTTGAGATAATGAAAGGTAAATATAAAGTTAAAAGCGATGTAAAAAAATTGGGCGGAATGAATAATGATAACTATAAAATTTTTACAAATAGCATCAACTTTGTTTTCAGACTGCCTGGTAAGGTGGCCAACGAGTCTGTAAACCGGGCAAGTGAGTTTTTCAATACCAAGGTGGCTAGAGAAATTGGAATCGATTGTAATACAATTTACTTTGACGTTGAGTCGGGTGTGAAAATAACAGAATATATAAAAGATGCTGAAACCCTAAGCATAGCAACGGCCAAAGAAAAAGATAATATGAGGCTAATGGCCTATGCCTTGAATCGCTTACACGAAAGCAAAAAGAAGTTTTATGAAAACTTTAAGCCCTTTCTTCAAATAGAGGAATATAAGAACACAGTAATCAGAGAGAAAGAAAGCCTCTTAGAAGACTATCAAGAGTTGGACCGCACAGTCGCTTTTTTAAAGAACAAAATCGAAAAGATTGGACTGGATCATGTTCCTTGCCATTTAGATGCTTGGCCGGAGAATTTTGTAAAGACTAAAGACAAAATTTATCTTATCGACTGGGAATACAGCTCTAACTATGACAGCCTTTGGGATGTTGTTTCGATCGGATTAGAATGTGAATATTCTAGAGCTGAAGAAGAGTTGTTTTATAAGAAGTATTTTGGAAGAAGCCCTTCGAATAGTGAAAGACTTAAAATGGACGTACTGAAAATATTAATGGATATCTATTGGAGTATGTGGTCCTTATCCAAAGTTAGTTATGGAGAAGAAGAGATTCATGAGTACTCCTTAGGAAGATATAACCGAGGTATTGCCAATCTAAAAGAATTTAAAAGACCACCACTAGTCGCTGGAGGGAACATTTAGATGAATGCTATAATATTAGCGGCTGGCATGGGAACAAGACTAAGACCCCTAACCTATGACACTCCAAAGTCATTAGTTAAAGTTAATGGTCAACCCTTAGTAGAGCGACAAATTGAAGCCCTAAAAGAAGTTGGAATAAATGAGATAATTATAGCTACGGGCTATTTAAGTGAAAAGTTTAATTACCTGAAAGAAAAATACGGAGTTAAACTAATCTTTAATGATAAATATGATGTCTATAATAATGGATATACAATGTATTTATTACGGGAATACCTAGGCAATAGTCTGGTATTAGAAGGAGACGTATATATTGCGAACAATTTTTTGCGAGCTGATTTAAAAGAGTCAACATATTTTGGTGGGGAAAAGAAAGACTTTCTCAATGAGTGGATGTTAGAATATAATGAAAACAATGAAATTATTGATATAGTTATCGAGAGTGGTAGCGGTTATATAATGACAGGCGTTTCCTATTGGACGATAGAAGACGGGAAGAGGCTTAAAGCAATGCTTGAAGCAATGATCGCCGACAATGAATTAGAGGACGTGTTCTGGGATGACTTAGTAAAGGATAATCTTAAGGATTTTAATATTAAGATCCACAAAGTTAATTCAGACGACTGGGTGGAGATAGATTCAGTAAAAGATTTGCAGGAAGCCGAAAATATTCAAGGTAAAAATACTATCTAATCTTGTAATATAGGCAAAAATAGGTTATAATACCTTGAGTAATTGATGAAACTCTGTTTCAAAGATGATTCAGGGCAGAAAGAGGTGAAGGTGTATGAAAAAAGATATTCATCCTGATTATAAAATTGTTACAGCAAGATGTGCTTGCGGGAATTCTTTTGAAACTGGTTCAGTTGCAGAGGAAATTCGCGTTGAGATATGTTCAGAATGTCATCCTTTTTATACCGGTAAACAAAAGTTAGTGGATGCCGGTGGCCGTGTTGACAGGTTTAATAAAAAATATAAGCTATAAATTATATTTTAGTCTGTAAGTAACTGAAGCAAGCCGCTGGCTTGCTTTAGTTTTCATTGAGAGGTGAAGTAGATGTTAAAACGATTAGCAGGAATTGAAGAGCGATACGATGAGCTGACCAGCTTTCTGATGGATCCGGAGATAACAAGCGACTTAAATAAGTTGCGTGAATACTCTAAGGAACAATCGGACATTGAGGACTTTGTCGTAAAGTATCGTGAATATAGGCAAGTAATGGCTGAGCTGGAAGAATCGAAGCAGTTACTTGAGGAGAAGCTCGACCATGATATGGAGGAGCTAGTTAGGGCTGAGATTGATGAGCTTTCTGACCGTAGTGTAGAAATAGAGGAAGAATTAAAAGTTCTGTTAATACCCAAAGACCCTAACGACTCGAAAAACGTTATTGTCGAGATACGTGGTGCAGCTGGCGGTGAAGAGGCGGCGCTTTTTGCCGGTAACCTTTATCGCATGTATGTACGTTACGCAGAGCGTAATGGCTGGAAAAGTGAAGTCATTGAAGCGCATGCTACTGGAATTGGTGGTTTCAAAGAGATAATTTTTATGATCTATGGCAAGGGCGTTTACAGTAAGCTGAAATATGAAAGCGGTGCACATCGAGTACAACGCATACCGGAGACAGAGTCAGGTGGTCGCGTTCATACCTCGACGGCAACCGTTGCTGTCCTACCAGAGATTGAAGAAGTAGAAATTGAGATTCATGACAATGATATTCGTGTCGACACCTATGCTTCAAGTGGTCCAGGTGGACAGAGTGTTAATACGACAATGTCGGCAGTTCGCTTAACGCATGAGCCTACAGGAGTAGTTGTGTCAATGCAGGATGAAAAATCGCAGAATAAAAACAAAGAAAAAGCAATGAAAATTCTTCGTGCACGTATTTACGAGAAACAACGTTCGGAGGAACAAGAGAAATTCGACCAAGAGCGCAAAATCAAGGTTGGTACTGGTGATCGTAGTGAACGAATTCGCACCTATAACTATCCTCAGAACCGGGTAACCGATCATCGCATTGGTTTAACGCTGCATAAGCTTGACTATATTATCGATGGAGACTTAGATGAGCTGCTTGATGCATTGCAAACTCAGGCACAGGCCGATCTTTTGCAGAGCTCATCTAGCAAATAAGCCAATGAAAATCAGTGAATATTATGCTAATAAAACAGAAGAGCTTCTTAAAGCTGGAATCGAGCACCCTGCATTAAATGTAGAGGTGCTTATCTCATTTTATTTTCAATGGGATCGTACTTATTTTTATTTGAATCAACAACAGCTTTTATCATCAGCTGAGCAAGCGGATTTGGACCAGTTGCTGGCCAGAAGATTGACTCGTGAGCCACTACAGTACATTACGGGAAGACAGAACTTTTATGGGCGTGATTTTATAACGCGACCAGGAAACCTAATACCGCGCCCCGAGACTGAATTACTTGTAACTGGCGTGCTGGAGGCAGCGGACAAAATATGGTTAGATCAGCCACTAACTGTTGTAGATATTGGCACAGGTACTGGTGTAATTACAATAACACTGGCCGTAGAAAGATTAGACTGGCAGGTAAAGGCAGTGGATATATCACCCTTGGCCATCAAGCTTGCTCGAGAGAATAGCCTACAGTTAGGAGCTAAGATTGAATTGTTCGAGGGAGATTTATTTCAACCCTTCTTAACGTCGGGCGATAAGTTTGATATTATTGTATCGAACCCGCCTTATATACCGCGTAGCGATTTGTTAACGCTTGAAGATGAGGTCCGCTTGCATGAACCATTATTAGCTTTAGATGGCGGCGAAACGGGTTTAGATTATTATCGAAGGATAATTAATGAGGGATTGGTATTCTTAAATCGACCAGGCTTAATTGCTTTAGAGATTGGCTTCGGACAGGAAAAAGAGATTACAAAACTGATAGAAAATAGCGGTGCAAAGAGCAAACAGATACTCCATGATCTTCAGCAAATACCACGAATAATCCTTGCAGAGTACCGATAATTGCTGAGATTAGGTGGACTTACAAAAAAGTTATCCACAGGAAATCCACAGGTGAAAAGTCAAAATTCACAAAGACCAAAACAGAGAATGTGAAATATAAACAATGATTAGAAGAGGGTAGCTTATAATGGCGAAAATAAAAACCAAAACTTGGCAAACGCTTGATACATCTAGCTTTTCAGCTAAAAAAGTTTTTGCAGAGGTCGCAGAAAACTTGCGGCGCGGCGAAATTATTGCATTTCCAACAGAGACCGTGTATGGCCTTGGTGCAAACGTCTTTGATGACGCGGCTGTGGATAAAATTTTCCTTGCAAAAGGGCGCCCTTACGATAATCCACTTAGTATATTAATTGCGGAGAAAGAACAGCTTCACGACCTTGTTCTAGGAGTGGATGAGAAGAGCCTTGCCTTAATAAATCATTTCTGGCCGGGGCCCTTAACGATTGTTCTTAAGCACAAAGGTCAATTATCTCCCTTGGTTACAGCGGGACGATCTACTGTCGGAGTCCGGATGCCGGCACATGAAATTGCGCTTGCAATAATTCGCGAGGCAGGCCTTCCGCTTGCGACACCAAGTGCGAATAGATCAGGCAGTCCAAGCCCTACAACTGCCGCTCAGGTTTTTGCCGACCTTAATGGTAAAATCGATGGGATTGTGGATGGTGGCGTGACGAACATTGGGATAGAATCGACAGTAATCGATATGACGGGCGATATACCAGTAATTCTGCGCCCTGGCGCTGTTACGCTGGAGGAGCTGGAACAAGTCATTGGTAAGGTAGAAATGGTTCAGGACAGGATAAATAAGGAGGAAATCTAATGTTAAAAGTACTATTTGTCTGCACAGGTAATACATGTCGTAGCCCGCTGGCGGAGCATATTATGCGGGAGAAAGCAAAGGAACAGGATCTGGAGATTGAAACAAAATCTGCAGGGATTTTTGCCGCGGTAGGTGAAGACTACTCAGCTAATACTTTAGAGATTATCCGTGATCTTGTTGCCGACGAGGATGAATTAGCCAAGTATGAACTTACTTCTTTACGAACGACGCCTGAACTTATGGATTGGGCAGATTTAATTTTAACCATGACCGAGATGCATCAACATTATTTAACTAACTTATATCCAGAACATACAAGAAAAATCATGACGCTTAAAGAGGAATCAATCGATATTACCGATCCTTTTGGTGGCGATTTACGGACCTATGAAGAGATTGCCGCGGAAATAACGGAAGCTATTGACCAGTTTTTAGAAAAATACCTTGCAGAAAAAGAGTGAATTGTAACCAAATTGCAATGCAAATAATGTATAATGAGTTGGTACAAGTAGGACATTCTATTTTTCAGGAGGGGTTTAGATGATGAAAGTTGCTATTTCTTCAGACCATGGAGGTTATGAATTAAAGGAACACATCAAAGCATTACTGATCGAGATTGGGGTCGACTTTATAGATTATGGGACAGACGGGGAATCTGCAGTAGATTATCCTGATTACGTCCAGCCAGTTACTAGTGCGGTTAATCAGGAAGAGGTTGATCGTGGAATTCTAATCTGCGGTACAGGAATTGGAATGTCAATAGCTGCTAACAAAATAAAAGGTATTCGCGCTGCTCTGGTAGCTGATTGCTATTCAGCCAAGGTAACGCGTCAACACAATGACTCGAACGTACTTTGTTTAGGAGGCAGAACGACTGGCCTGCATGTGGCTCTGGAAATTGTTCGTATCTGGCTGGAGTCAGAGTATGAGGGTGGCCGTCATGCCCAGCGTGTCGAAAAAATCTGTCGGATCGAGGAACTTGGAGGAGAGGGTTAACAAAATGCTTTTGCAACAGATTGAGAAAGATCTTAATTTAGCTTTAACCGAATTGCTGGATTACTACCCGCTGTTTTCTAATCAAATTCTTGTGGTTGGTTGTAGTACTAGTGAAGCAAGCGGTAAGCGGATCGGTACAGCGACAAGTATTGAGGTAGCGGAAGTAATGTATAAGGTTTTTGCTGACTTTCGGCGTCGCTATGGCTTCCATCTAGCATTTCAAGCATGCGAGCATATTAATCGCTCATTAGTTGTTGAACGCTTAACAGCTGATCGCTTTAGCCTGCAGGAGGTTACAGTAATCCCGGTTGCGGAGGCTGGTGGAGCAATGGCTACCTACGCTTACCAAATCTTTAATGAGCCTGTTGTGGTCGAACAGATTAAGGCAGATTGTGGCATCGACGTTGGTGGCACATTAATTGGTATGCACCTAAAGCAGGTTGCAGTCCCTTATAAAGCAACAACGACAAAAATCGGTGATGCACGACTAATTATGGCAACGACGCGTCCGAAACTAATCGGTGGCGAACGCGCTAAATATAATATTTAAAAAAATATTACATATCAAATGGAGGTCGTTACTGTGGATGAATTACGTAAGCAGGATCCAGAAATTGCTGAGGCAATTGAACTTGAGCTAGGGCGCCAACGCTCCAAAATCGAATTAATCGCATCAGAGAACTTTGTCAGCAAGGCTGTTCTTGGGGCTGCAGGTTCGGTTCTAACCAATAAATATGCCGAAGGTTATCCTGACAAAAGATATTATGGTGGCTGTGAGTATGTAGATATCGCTGAAAATCTTGCTCGCGATCGTGCGAGAGAAATCTTCGGTGCAGAACATGTTAATGTTCAGCCGCATTCCGGTGCACAAGCTAATATGGCAGTTTATTTTTCTGTGTTGGAGTATGGCGATACCATTCTTGGTATGGACCTCTCACACGGTGGCCACTTAACACACGGAAGTCCCGTAAACTTTTCTGGCGTCCTCTATAATTTCATATCCTATACTGTGGATAAAGCGGACGAGCGCATTGATTACGATAATGTGCGCGCATTAGCTTTAGAGCATCGGCCCAAAATGATTGTTGCCGGAGCAAGCGCCTACCCACGTGCGATTGATTTTGCAAGATTTCGTGAGATTGCTGATGAGATTGGCGCCTATCTAATGGTTGATATGGCACATATTGCTGGCTTAGTTGCCGCAGGACTTCATCAGAACCCGGTACCTTTTTCCGATTTTGTTACTTCTACTACGCACAAAACTTTGCGTGGACCGCGCGGCGGCATTATCTTTTGCAAAGACCAATACGCACGCGCAGTTGATAAAGCTGTTTTTCCTGGGATACAGGGTGGGCCACTAATGCATATCATAGCTGCTAAGGCAGTTGCTTTTGGCGAGAACCTAAAACCAGATTTTAAAGAATATGCTAAGCAGGTAATTGCTAATAGTAAACGTTTAGCGGATCAATTAACTGAGCGCGGATTTCGCTTAGTTTCTGGTGGAACAGATAATCATCTAATTTTAATTGATTTGACAAATCTTGATGTTACAGGCAAGGATGCTGAGCATGTGCTAGATGCGGTTGGTATAACTTGTAACAAAAACACGATTCCCTTTGAAGAGAAAAGTCCTTTTGTAACTAGTGGGATTCGGATTGGTACAGCTGCAGTAACAACACGCGGCATGGGTCTAGATGAGATGGATAAGATTGCTGAGCTAATGGAAATTACAATTAAAAACCGGGAAGATGAGGCAGTGTTAGCGGATGTAGCCCAACAAGTTGCAGAACTAACGGCACGTTTCCCATTATATGAATAATATCTAGTAAGATGAATAATATCTAGCAAGTAAAAGCATAGACATAGGAGCAAAGATATATGAGTAAAAGGATTAAGGTTCTTACAATATTCGGCACACGGCCAGAAGCGATTAAGATGGCGCCTCTTGTTAAAGAGCTGCAGCAACGTAAGGAAGATTTCGAGAGTATTGTCTGCGTGACTGCCCAGCATCGCTCGATGTTGGATCAGGTATTGACAACCTTTGCGATTGAACCGCAATACGATCTTAATATTATGCAGCCACAGCAGAGCCTTGTTGATATTTCGGTTAATGTGTTGCGAGGCTTGGAAAAAGTAATTAAGGAAGCAGAACCAGATATTGTTTTAGTCCACGGCGACACAAGTACGACCTTCCTTGGCAGCCTTGCAGCTTTCTACCAGCAAGTTTTAATCGGCCATGTAGAAGCGGGCCTGCGTACTCATAATAAATACTCGCCTTTTCCGGAGGAGGCTAATCGGCAATTAACAGGAGTTTTAGCTGATTTGCATTTTGCACCGACTGAGGCAGCAGCAGCTAATCTATTGGCAGAAAACAAAAACCCAGATAATATTTTTGTTACTGGTAATACTGTAATTGATTCTTTCGCAACCACAGTGCGGGAAAACTATAGTCATCCGATTTTGGAAGAGATTAAACCGAATAGAATGGTTCTTGTTACTGCTCATCGTCGTGAGAATATAGGCGACCCGATGACCAGTATTTTTTCTGCGATAAAAAGAATTATCGAAAAACACGAGGATATCAGCGTAGTGTTTCCAGTTCATTTAAATCCGCGCGTACAAGAGTTAGCACAGGAAATCTTGGGGAATAGTCCGCGAATCAAGCTAATTGAACCGCTTGATGTAATTGATTTTCATAACTTCGAGGCTCGTGCGCATCTGATTCTAACAGATTCGGGTGGACTGCAGGAGGAGGCTCCCTCCTTTGGGGTACCAGTGCTTGTTTTGCGTGATACGACAGAGCGTCCAGAGGGCATTGCAGCAAGAACGCTGCGCCTAGTTGGGACTGATGAACAAGAAATATTTGATAATGCTAATCAGTTATTAACCGACGAAACTGCTTATAATAAAATGGCACGTGCTACTAATCCTTATGGAGATGGGCAGGCTTCTGGGAGAATTGCCGACATATTGCTGCAAAGGCTCTCCGACAAATAAACAGATTTTGTAGCAGCGAACTCTGTCTAGTGAACATTTTTAGAATAATAGTTAAAAGTTGTTGCTAATATGAAAACATATTTGATATACT
>CAYZPB010000014.1:0-21181 GCA_964480445.1 uncultured Caryophanales bacterium | reverse complement strand
TATTATTTAATGTCGTAAAATCTATTGTACCACGAAAGACCTCAGTTGCCTCACCTGACATATAGACATGATTATCTTGTTGATTCCATTCAATATGTAGGTCACCACCTTTTAGACTAACAGTAACTGCCGGTCTAGTCTTTTTATTTAATACGGAGGCGACTACAGTTGCACAGGCACCAGTGCCGCAGGCAAGTGTCTCTCCTACACCGCGTTCCCAGACGCGCATTGCCACATGCTGATCAGATATAACCGTGACAAATTCGACATTGGTTTTTTTCGGAAATAAGGAATTGACTTCAATCTGTGGACCCCACTTTTCAACAGGAAAATGGCTAAAATCATCCACATAAATAATAGCGTGCGGGTTACCCATCGAAACAGCTGTATAGTTAAACGTTCGATCTGCAATTTTAATCGGTTGGTCAATAATCAATGACTGGTCAATCGTTGATGGAATCAGCTTACCTTCAAGTATTGGCTCGCCCATATTAACCGTTACCGAACTAACTCTTTCGTCGTCTTTATCAAAATGCAACTCAACTTTTTGTATTCCAGCCTCTGACTGAATAGCTAATTGCTTGCTCTTTACGAGTTGATAATCATAAGCATACTTTGCTACACAACGGATTGCATTACCACACTGCTCAGCTTCTGTGCCATCAGCATTGATAATCCGCATCCGAATATCGGCAATTGTTGATGGCAGAATAAAAACTAGACCATCAGCCCCCACACCAAAATTACGATTGCAAATTTGAATTGCTAATTGATCAGCATTGTTCGGTAGCTCACTAAATTGAGCAAAAATCACGAAATCATTACCTAGACCATGCATTTTAGTAAAATCCATAATAACACTCCATCCCAGATTGATCAGTATTTGATTTTCCTTCCAAATTGCTAAAAATATTATATTAATCATCACTCTTTGTTGTCAAATTAATCCTAGCATAGTTTAATAATATTTATAAGACTAATTAAAGCTTCTTGCACAAATCACATAAAAGTATCATAATTAAAATCAATATACTTAAAGAGGTGAAGAAATGCCTTTAGATGGATTTGTAATTCATGCCCTAGTTGCTGAACTATCAGCAGAGCTTGCAGGAGCACGGATCAATAAAATCTACCAGCCCGAAAAAAATGAGCTGGTTTTTGTTATCCGTCATCGAAGCAAAAACTATAATTTGCTCCTATCTGCACACCCCTCCTATCCACGGCTGCATCTAACAGAGCACAGTTACGTAAATCCCAAACAAGCACCCCTTTTTTGTATGCTCTTACGTAAGCATATCGAGGGAGGCATTATCGAAAAAATCAAGCAGGTAGCTAACGAACGAATTATTCATATCTACATAAAGGCCAGGGATGAATTGGGTGATTACCAATCACTTCTCTTAGTGGTCGAAATTATGGGACGGCATAGCAATATTATACTTCTAAACGACCAAAATGCCATATTAGACGCCGCAGTCCGTGTAAACAAGGGAATAAGTCGTTTCCGTGAGGTACTGCCTGGAAAAGAGTATCTTGCGCCGCCTGCACAAGACAAGCTTAATCCCTTTATTTTAGACGAAAAAAGTTTTAAGGAATTAATAGAGAATGACAAAACTGACTATGCACGGGAATTAGCAAACAAATTAATGGGATTAAGTATTCCCTTAGCTAGAGAAATAATTAATCTTACAGCCAAGCCTCTTTCTAAGGACGGAATCTGGATTGAATTAACAAAGTTTCTAGAACAAACAAAGAAGCATAGCTACCAACCAACTATTGTGCGCTATAATTCTAAGGAGGATTACTCTTTAATTCCCCTTACCCATCTTGAGGGTGAAGAAGAGCACTTTAACAGCATGAATAACTGTCTTGATAGTTTTTATCACAATAAAGCTGAGCAGAATATTGTCAAACAGCGTGCGGCTGATTTAATAAAATTTATCAATAATGAGCGACAGAAAAATGATAAGAAACTTAAATATTTAAATTCTGATCTAATAAAGGCTGACTCAGCTGATAAATATCGGCTGTATGGTGAGCTTTTAACTGCTAGTCTGCAGTCTGTTACCCCGAGAGCTGACTCAGTTTTTGTAACTAATTACTATAGCGAAGACTATGAGCAGATAGAAATTCCTCTAAATAACCTATTGAGCCCGAGTGCTAATGCTCAAGCTTACTTTAAAAGGTATACAAAACTTAAGAAAAGTCGTGAACATCTAAAAGAACAGATTCAGCTGACCATTGCCGAAAATGAATATTTAGACCTTTTGCTAACGCAGATTGAAAATGCTGGCGTTGCCGACATCTTAGAAATACGTGAGGAGTTAATCTCAGGCGGCTATCTAAAAAAACATAAAACCAAACAGCCACGCCGAAGAAAAGTCATAAAGCCACAATTACTAGAGCTTAAGTCAAGTGAGGGGATACCAATTTTGGTTGGACGCAACAATACTCAGAACGACTACCTAACAACAAAACTTGCGCATGCGAATGATACTTGGTTACATACAAAAAATATTCCCGGTTCACACGTTGTGATTCGTGCTAACAATTTCAACAATCAGACTTTAATTGAAGCAGCAATGATCGCAGCCTATTACAGTAAGGCTAAGTTTTCCAGTAATGTGCCTGTTGATTACACGCTGATTCGAAATGTAAAAAAACCAAGCGGTGTCAAACCTGGTTACGTAACCTATGATAAAGAGAGTACACTTTTTGTGACACCTAGCCAGCAACTAATCGATGAATTATCAACAAATAAATAAACCAGCTGAGCTGGTTTATTTTAATTATTTAGTTATTGCTCTGGTTTCTCTTCTTTAGGTTTTCTTTTAAATCTACTTCTAAGCCTGCTCATCAGGGTTTTATTAGTCTCCCTAGTAATTTCATTCTCTAGATTTTCAACATCAGCTTCCGGCTCTTCTTGATAAGTAAACTCACCCTCCGGCATTCTAATCCATTTTTGCAGGTATCCTTGATCAATTAACGACTTAATAGTAACAATTAGAATCGGCGCAAGTAATAGTCCGGCGATACCAAATAACGATAAGGAAATTAGCATAAAAGAGAGCATTACAAATGGCGATACCCCAAGCGAGTCGCCAGTAATACGAGGTTCAAGCAACTGTCTGACCACAACAATTACTACAAAAATAATGCCCAGATAAAGTGCCATCATCAGGTCGCCGATAACTATTGAATAGATAATCCATGGTATAAAAATTGTTGAAACACCAAGTACCGGCAGCAAATCAAGTAACCCTGCCGCAAACGCAATCGTTAAAGCTCCGTCAACGCGAAGAATCAGTAAGCCAATTAAGACTAGAACAAAAGTAATCGACATCAGCTTAAGTTGAGCTTTTAGCCAAGCCGTAATCCCTTTAATTACATTATCTTTTAGGAAGTGGTAACCATTTTTAAAAGTTTTTGGGGTGTTTTTCTTAGCAAAACGTTCCCAAGTTTCAATCTCTATGCTAAGGAAGAAAGCTAGTATAATCCCCAGCACAATAGTAATCACCCAACCAGAAAATGAGCTGAATGAGTTAAGAAGTGAGAAGAATAGTCCTTCGAAAAAGCTAGCAATTGATCCAGAGATTGATGATAAATAGTTTGCAATATTATCAACTAAGTTCGGTGAAATATTATCTAGTAAATCACTGTACTTTGCAACAAGTGAAGTAAATTCAGTCTGTAGATATTTTAAATAACCAGGCAGTTTTGTGGAAAACTCTCTAAGCTGCGTAAATATAAGGATCCCAATGGTTACTATAAAACCAAAAAAGATTACTACCATTAAAAATAACGAGATAGTAGAGGCTATCGGCTTCTTTATTCGTAGTTTTTTATTGAAAAATGTAGCAGCAGGTTCAATTAATAGGTAAATCAACAGCGCAAATAAAACCGGCTTAGCAACATTAAAAATAATAGTAAATAAATACATAAATAGAAAAATTGTAAGAACAAGAAGTGCAATATCAAAAATAGTTTTGCCGTATTTACGATAAAATTCGATCAACCTTCTCACCTCACTGTCAAGATCAGAACAATATTTTTTTTTAAATTCAAATCTTGTGAATTGGATAAGAGCCCAAAATCTTTAAAAAAGAAGCTTTTCGCCTAACCATTGCCAGTGCATCACGAATATCAGCTTCCTCCTGGTTTCCAACAATGTCTACATAAAAGATATATTTCCCCAGTTGCTCTTTAGATGGACGTGACTCTATCCTCGTCATATTAATATCCCAGATATTCAAAATATCAAGGATGCGGTACAAGCTCCCTGGTTCATTGTCAGTGGAGAAGACAATCGCAGTTTTGTCGTGGGTAGTTCGTTGCGCTTTCTCGCGTGAAATAACTACAAAGCGAGTAGAATTGTTCTTCCCATCTTGGATATCGCTAGCAAATACTATCAGCTTATATATCTCCCCTGCTAGTTGTGAACCAATTGCTGCTAGTTCTCCATCAGCTAAAGCAACCTCTTCAGCTGCTACCGCGGTGCTAGCAACTGGTCGCAACTCTGCATTAGAAAAGTTTTCTGTCAAGTATTTGCGACACTGACCAAAGGGCTGGGGATGCGACAAAATAGCTTTAATATCTTCAAACGCAGTTCCTTCCTTAACTAGCAGATTCAAACTGATAGGAATAGTGATTTCTGCTTTAATTAAGATAGCTAAATCAGCAACAAACATGTCTAAAGTAGAGGTAACTGCACCTTCCAATGAATTCTCAATCGGAACAATTGCTTCGTCTAATAGACCCTCATTAACCGCAATCATTAATTCTGGTATCGTATTATACTCAACCAGTTGATAGCCTTGATCGACTTTAATATATTCAATTGCTGCATTATGAGAAAATGTACCCTGCGGTCCAAGAAAACCAAGTTTAAGCATCCTATCACCCATTTTATTTGGAATTATTTCATTGTTTCATACTTTGTAACAACTTCCCAGAATTAAATAAATTATTTCTTGCTACTGCCTGGTTTTACTGCTGGTAGTTCCCCCTCAGCACATAAAGGACATTCATCTGGCTCGTAGGAAGTAATTTCTAAAGACAATAAAGATACAAAAGGATAGCCGAAATCGATTTTGCCATCGCTACGATCTACAAGTACTGCAACACCAACGACCTCGCCACCCGCTTCCTCTACGAGATTAATAACCTCTTTAGCGGATCCGCCTGTCGTAACAACATCTTCAACAACTAATACACGCTCGCCAGGTTTTATTGAAAATCCACGTCGCAACACCATCTCATCATTCTCACGTTCTGTAAAAATATTCCGTGTTCCCAAATTTCGTGACAGCTCATAGCCTACAATCAAACCACCAACTGCCGGTGATACAACAAGATCAATTTCTTCATCCTTAAAGTGTTCCGCTAAATTCTGACAGAGCAACTCAGTTGTTTTTGCATCTTGTGTAGCCAGTGCCATCTGCATGTATTGACTAGCATGGCGTCCTGACGCAAGGATAAAATGTCCTTTTTTGAGGACACCGCTTTCTTTAAAAATTTTCAAAATTTCGCTTTTGCTAAGCATTTAAATCTCCCCCTAAATATTCGCTATTTTATTTATAATTTGATTAAAAGCTTCTGCTGGATTAAGTGCAGCAGTAATCGAGCGACCTATAACTAGGTAGTCGCTACCAAGCTTGATTGCCTGCTCTGGTGTTGCTATTCTTTTCTGGTCATCAGCAGCTCCATCAACTAACCTTATTCCTGGTGTAACTGTAAGAAACTCATTGCCGCAACATTCTTTAACCAAACTTATCTCATGGACAGAAGAGACAACACCTGCCAGACCAGCTTTTTTTGCCAGTTTTGCGTACTGCACAACACTCTCTGCCACAGTCGTCGGGATACCTATTTCTGCATTAAGAATCTGTTGGTCGGTACTAGTTAACTGAGTTACTCCAATTAAATATGGGAGTTGTTGACCACTTGCAACACTTTTTTCCATACCTTCTCGTGCTGCGACCATCATATTTAAACCACCCGCAACATGCAGATTTAACATTTCAACCCCTAATTTAGTGAGCAGCGAAGCTGCTTTCCCAACAGTGTTCGGAATATCATGTAGCTTCAAATCAAGAAAGACCTTTAAATCGCGTCGTTTCAGCTCCTCAATAATTGCTGGCCCAGCGCCATAATATAGCTCCATGCCAACCTTTACAAATCGCACCTGTTGTTCAAAGCTATCGACCAACTCTAGTGCCTGCTTTTTACTCGCCACATCCAGAGCCACAATTATCTGTTCACGAAAATCTCGCTCCTCTTTAGCAACCATCTATCTGCTCCCTTCACCGATTAAATCTGTAATATTATCTATGCCTAAAGTATCTAATAAAAGCGGCAATTCTTCAATCAATTTCGGTAATATGTACGGATCGACAAAATTAGCTGTGCCTACCTGAATTGCTGAGGCC
The DNA here is from genome assembly GCA_964480445.1 of uncultured Caryophanales bacterium. Lineage (GTDB taxonomy): Bacteria > Bacillota > Bacilli > Tepidibacillales > Tepidibacillaceae > CAYZPB01. The sequence continues at coordinate 14,753 of CAYZPB010000014.1, read as the reverse complement.
CCGGCTAAGAAGAATTCCACCACATCCTCTGCACAACTTATCCCACCAATTCCGATAATTGGAATAGAAATTTCTTGATACACCTGATAAATCATCCGGATCGCAACAGGCATAATTGCCGGACCAGACAAACCACCCACGCGATTGGCAAGGAGTGGTTTACGTGTGTTTAAATCAATCCGCATTCCAATCAGTGTATTAATCATGCTAATTCCATCAGCGCCAGCTGCCTCCACAGCTTTTGCAATTGTAACAATATCCGTCACATTTGGCGAAAGCTTAACATATATAGGGTGCTTGCTAACCGCTTTAACCGCACTAGTCAGTTCTGCTGCAATTTTAGCATCCGAGCCAAAGGCGACACCGCCACTTTTTACATTAGGGCAGGACACATTCAGTTCAATCACTGCAATATCCAATTCATTTAAACGCTTTACTACCTCTACATAATCATCCTTTGTAGAGCCAGCAACATTTACTATAACCGGCGTTGCAAATTGTTGTAACCAGCTTAGTTCATGTTCAATAACATAATCTAATCCTGGATTCTGTAGCCCAATTGAATTTAACATGCCAGCAGGAGTCTCAGCAATTCGTGGCGTTGCATTACCGCTTCGTTCCTCAAGAGTAGTACCAGTTACTACAATCGCTCCCAGTTGGTTTAGGTCATATAATTCAGCAAACTCACGTCCATAGTTAAAGCAACCAGAGGCCGGCATTATCGGATTTTTCAATGTCAATTCTCCCAGTTGTGTTATTAAACGCTTACTCATATGATCACCTCACGAAATGAAAAAACTGGTCCATCAGTACAGACTTTCTGATAACCCCCAGGATATTTTCCCCGGTCGACTTGTATCGTGCATCCATAACACGCACCAATTCCACATGCCATTCTTTCTTCAAGTGACATAAAGCCCTCTATCTCTGTATCAATCCATAATTCTTGCAATGTTCGTAGCATTCCTGTCGGTCCACATGTATAAAAACGATCCCAGCTTTCGTCTGTGGTAAAGGCATCAAGGACAGTTCCTTGCAGACCACAGCTACCATCAACTGTTGCTAAGCGTACTTCGCCAAGTTCCTTAAATTCATCATATAAAATTCGATCAACCTGCGATAGACAGCCGATAACAGTGGTAAGTTGAACACCATTCTGTTTAAGCTTTCGCGCAAGATAATATAGAGGAGGTAGACCAACACCTCCGCCAACAATTAAAGCAGTTTTGTTAGCAGCCAAATCTTGATAAGGAAATCCTCTTCCTAAGGGACCAAGAAGATCAATTAAATCGCCAACTTTTTTCTTGCTAAGTAGGTCAGTCCCACGTCCACCCTTACGATAGATTAAGGTTACTAGCTTGCTTTTGCTATCATAATTACAGATGCTAATTGGTCGACGTAACAGTGGGTCATAAGCTTCATTAACACGTAGTTGAAAAAATTGTCCTGGTTCCGGCTCAGTTGCTAAAGTATCTGCTACAAAGCTCATCTGATAGATATTCCGGGCAATCATTTTGTTTTCCACAAGTGGATAGCTATGTTGAATCATCGTCTAATCACACCACCTTGATTTTTAGTAAAAGGTTGTAAACGAAAGGAGATAGACTCTATAGCATGTAGTAAGGCATAGGCAGTATCAAGTGAAGTAATACACGGAATGCCAAACTCAACTGATTCACGTCTTATTTTATAGCCATCAGTCGCGATATCCTTTCCCTTGGTTAAGGTATTAATTACAATATTTATCTGATTATTACGTATTTCGTCGATAATGTTTGGTGAGCCTTCCTGTAACTTGCTAACCTGTTTAACTGGAATTCCCTGAGCATTAAGATAGTCTGCAGTACCTTTTGTCCCCTTGATGCGATAACCCAGCCGCTCAAAACGTCGGAAAAGATCAACTGATTCCTCTTTACCTTTGTCTGCAATTGTCGCAAGAATCGTACCGTGTTCAGGTATCTTTATACCAGAAGCTACTAATCCTTTGTAAATCGCTTTTGCAAATTGAGAGTCGATGCCAATAACCTCACCGGTTGATTTCATCTCGGGTCCTAATGTAACATCAACACTTCTAAGTTTGGAGAAAGAAAATACTGGTGCTTTCACAGCGTAGTAATCCGGAAGCGGTTGATAATAACCAGGCTGATAGCCTTGATCAATAATCGATTGGCCGAGAATTACCTTTGTTCCTATATTTCCCATTGGGATACCTGTCACCTTACTGATAAATGGTACTGTGCGCGATGAGCGCGGGTTGACCTCAATTACATATGGCTCCCCATTAAAGATTACAAATTGAATATTTAGCAGTCCAATTATATTAAGGCCCAGCGCAAGCTTCTTCGTCATATCGATAATCTGGCTAAGCATTTCTTCTGATAGTGATATTGTAGGATAGACTGCGACAGAGTCACCAGAATGGATGCCAGCTTTTTCAATATGCTCCATAATTCCTGGTATTAAAACACTCGTTCCATCGCAGATTGCATCAACTTCAATTTCTTTTCCAGTAAGATAGCGGTCGATTAGTACTGGGTGCTCGGTTGATACATTCACCGCCTGAACCATATATTTTTTCAGGTCATCTACATTATAAATTATTTCCATTGCGCGTCCTCCGAGCACATATGAAGGGCGAACTAATACTGGGTAACCAATTCGTTCTGCAATAGCTACTGCTTCGATGACTGACATCGCTGTGCTCCCTAAGGGTTGTTTAATCCCTAGCTTTCTCGCTAAAGCTTCAAATTTTTTCCGGTTTTCAGCGTTGGCAATACTATCTAAGGATGTACCAAGGATATTTATCCCCTCTTCTACTAAACGAGCAGCAAGATTGATTGCTGTCTGTCCACCCAACTGTACAACTACACCAATAGGCTTTTCCCTAGCAACAACATTTAAAACATCCTCTTCAGTCAGTGGTTCAAAGTATAGGCGGTCTGAGATATTATAATCCGTCGATACAGTTTCCGGGTTATTATTAATAATAATTGCTTCATAGCCAGCCTCCTGAATAGCCCATATCGCATGAACTGTTGAGTAATCAAACTCAATGCCTTGCCCTATTCTAATAGGACCCGAACCTAGCACAATAACCGATTCTTTTTCTGTAACATTTGTTTGCTTTTGACCTTGGTAGCTTGAATAATAGTATGGCGTGTTAAGTTCATACTTACCAGCAAAGGTATCAACTATTAAGAATTCTGGAATAATTCCATAGTTCAGTCGCAGTCGGTAAATTTCCCTTTCATTTACTTCACGCAATATTGCAATCTGTCGATCAGCAAAACCAAGCACCTTCCAGTTAAGCAGTTTTTCCTTAGTAATTTCAGCCTTGGCTATCTCTTCTTCTAAATCGACTAGCCCTTTTATTCTTTCAAGAAAATAGCTTTCCATGCCTGTTAATTCAATCACACGCGAAATTGATCCTCCACGTCGGAACCATTCAGCAATTACAAATAGACGCTCATCATCAGGATAAGTAATTCTATCAAGTAAGAGCTCCTCCTCAATCTCAGCTAATTTTAAAGAGGGTACATAAAGACCATAGGCCTTAATTTCTAGTGAACGGATTGCTTTTTGCAAAGATTCTTCAAATGTTTGTCCAATTGCCATCACCTCACCAGTTGCCTTCATCTGTGTTCCTAAAAACCGGTTAGCTGTTATGAACTTATCAAATGGCCAGCGCGGAATCTTGGTAACAATATAATCTAGCTGCGGTTCGATGTCAGCCGGTGCATCCTTAGTCATTTGATTAATAATTTCTGGTAACTTATAGCCAAGCGCTATTTTAGTCGCAACCTTAGCAATTGGATAGCCCGTCGCTTTAGAAGCAAGTGCACTAGATCGACTTACTCGTGGATTAACCTCGATTACAAAATATTCCTCCGTCTTAGGATCATAGGCATACTGTACATTGCACGACCCCTGAATGCCGACAGCGTCTACAATATTAAATGCTGATGAACGGAACATCGCTTTTGCTTTTTCAGATAAGGTCAGACTAGGGGCTACAACAATGCTATCTCCTGTATGTACACCGACGGGGTCAACATTTTCCATATTACAGACAACAATTTTGTTTCCTGCCGCATCGCGCACAATCTCATACTCAATCTCAATGAGACCTAGTAGACTTCGCTCGATTAGTACTTGTTTGATTGGGCTTGCGTCGATACCATTTGCGACAATTGACTTAAACTGTTCGTGATTATAAGCGATTCCACCGCCAGTTCCACCAAGTGTATAAGCTGGTCGGACAATTACTGGAAAGCCAATTTCCTCAATAAAGGTTAGCGCCTCTTCATATTTATAAATAATCTTACTTTCAGGAACCACCTCACCAATTTGTTGCATCGTTGCTCGAAATAGTTCCCGGTCCTCAGCCTTTTTAATTGCTGACATATCGGTGCCCAATAATTGAACTTCATATTTAGCTAGAACTCCCTCACGCTCAAGCTCCAGCGCTAGATTAAGTGCCGTCTGCCCACCAAGTGTTGCCAAAAGTCCATCTGGTCTCTCGGCCACGATTATTGATGTGATAAAGTCAACTGTTAAAGGTTCCATATAGACCCGATCGGCAATATTTGTATCTGTCATAATAGTTGCTGGGTTGCTATTTACTAATACAACCTCAACTCCCTCTTCTCTTAATGCCTGGCATGCCTGTGTGCCTGCATAGTCAAATTCTGCAGCCTGACCAATCACAATTGGCCCTGAGCCAATAACCATAACCTTTTTAATCTGATCTACCCTTGCCATCTGCTTAACCACCTCACCTTGTTTAATTATTGTCAATTGAAGACCACTTTACCTTCCCAGCAACTATTGTCAGGATAGGCCAACCTTGAAAGTATTGCCCAATAAAGGGTGTATTTTTGCCCTTAGAAACAAGTTCCTCTGGACGAACCTCACGTAATTCTTCTAGATCTATAACGGTTATATCTGCTGGTTTTCCAACAGTTAGCTCGCCACCTGCAAGTTTAAATATATCTGCTGGGGCCAGCGACATTTTATTAATTAGCTGCTCTAGTGTTAGAATTCCCTTCTTAACTAGCTGCGTATAAAGAGCCGGAAAAGCTAGTTCCAAACCGGTAAAACCAAATGGTGCTGTTAGAAAATCTTGTGCTTTTTCTGCTTCCGTGTGTGGCGCATGATCAGTTGCGATAACATCAATCGTCCCATCCCGAAGTCCATTTTGAAGCGCAATTTGGTCTTCTGCACCCCTTAACGGTGGGTTCACCTTGTAAGCTGAGTATGGTTCTGAGATATCTCCTACATTTAAAGTTAAATGATGTGGAGTAACCTCAGCTGTTACATTGTACCCTTTGCTTTTTGCGTCACGAACAAGCTCAACTGATTCCTTCGTACTAATGTGACAGACATGATAATGAACACCTGTTTCAGCTGCAAGCTGAATATCCCTTTCAATCTGTTTGTATTCAGACTCCGAACGATTAATCGGTAGCTTAAGTTGTTCTGCAATGCTACTAGCATGAATCATGCCACCTGCCAACAATTTTTCGTCCTCGCAGTGCGCAATAATCGGCAACTCTAATGCTGCTGCTTGTTTCATCGCGGAACGCATAATTTCGGCTGACTGTACCCCTCGACCATCATCAGAAAAGCCGATTGCACCCGCTGTTTGTAATGCTGAAAAATCAGTTAAGCGTTCTCCAGCTTCAGCGTATGTAATCGCCGCTATTGATCTGATCCGTGCCTTGTCAATCGTCCGAGCGCGATCTTTTATATATTCAATTACTTCAACTGTGTCAGTTATTGGATCGGTGTTAGGCATTGCAGCAATGGTAGTAAAACCACCTTTTACTGCAGCCTTGCTACCAGTCAGTATCGTCTCCTTATGTTCATAGCCTGGTTCGCGGAGGTGCACATGGATATCAATAAAACCTGGTACAACTAGCGCACCGGCAACATCATATATCAAAATATCTGTTTGATTAATTTCTGATTTGTTGCTTTCGATAAATTCTTTAATTAAGCCATCAGCGATTAACAAATCATGGTTACGCCATTCACGTCCAGTCCAGATTCGTCCATTCTTGATAAGTATTTTCATTCTACACCTCCCTAATAGCTCGCTCTATTATTGCCATCCGAACCCAGACTCCATTTTCCATCTGTTTAAAGATTCTCGACTGAGGATGCTCGACTAATGTGTCAGCGATTTCAACACCGCGATTAATTGGTGCTGGATGAAGAATAATCGCTTGCGGCTTGAGAAGTGCCGCACGTTCTTCAGTCAAACCATAGTTGCGGTTATAATCTTCTTTTGATGCAAAATAAGAAGTCTCCTGTCTTTCAAACTGTATTCTTAGCATCATTACAACGTCTGCTGTTTTTATCGCTTCATCAATCGGTAGGTACTCCCCATGGAGACGCTCATCCATAAATTCTTCTGGCCCAGAAAATACAAATCTTACACCCAGTCGTGTAAGTAGCTGATAATTGGAATGCGCAACTCGACTATGGCGTATATCTCCAATAATCGCGATTGTCAAACCTTCTATTTCATCAAAGTTTTGCTTTATTGTATATAAATCTAAGAGAGCCTGTGTTGGATGCTCGATAGTCCCTTCACCTGCATTTATCAGTGTTAAGGAGAACTCATTAGCATACTGCGCGAGAATTTTTTCTTCACAAAGACGCAGAACGACTATGTCTACACCCTGGACCTCAAGCGTTTTCAGTGTGTCGTAAAGCGACTCGCCCTTTTTTATACTAGAGTCATTAGATTGAAAGTTGATGACATTACAGCCTAGTCGCTTCTCAGCAATTTCAAAAGAAAAACGAGTTCTTGTACTCGGTTCTAAAAAGAAATTTGTTACAAAGCAGTTGTTGCCTAGCTCTCTAATTGCAGGAGAATTTCTGTTTTCTGAGAAGAATTGTGCACGTTTGAGCAGTTGTTCAATCTCCGCTAGCTCTAAATCTATAGTACTCAAGAGATGTCTTTTAATCATTCTCACACCTTTCGCCTAATCATTACGTGTAATTATAACTTGGTCTTGACGGTCAAGCTCATGTAGCTGCACTTGTATGTTTTCATACCTTGATGTAGGAATGTTTTTGCCAATATAATCAGCCTTAATCGGAAATTCACGATGTCCCCGATCAATTAGTACTGCCAGCTGGATTAGCCTTGGTCGACCAATATCAATTAAAGCATCTAATGCCGCTCTTACTGTTCTACCTGTAAACAAAACATCGTCAACAAGCACGACTATTTTGTCTGTTACGTCAAAATCAATTGTACTTCCTTGAATCAGAGCTTCGGTGCCTTTTTCACTTAAATCATCACGATAGAGGGTAATATCTAGATCACCTACAGGTACTTCTTGTTCTTCAATCTCAATAATGTTCTGATAGATTCGACGCGCTAAATAGCTACCACGTGACTTAATTCCAACCAGAACAAGATCTTCCGTACCCTTATTTTTCTCTAAAATTTCATGCGTGATTCTCGTTAGAGCACGATTTATAGACTGTTTGTCAATTAATACTCGTTCTTGCAACTTATTCACCTCACATAAAAATAAAAACTTTTGCCCTGAGGACAAAAGTTAAAGTAACTTATCATATATATCGCATGCGTCGATGCTACTATTACCTTGTCAACCTCGCAGGATTGATTTAAAGGAATATTTAATTAATCTAATTATCTCCTAATTAATTCATCTTGTCAACAGCTATTCTTGACTATCCTTGCTTCTGATTAAATCTAATAAATTCAACATATCTACTGGTAATTCTGTTGTAAACTGCAAGTTCACGTCAGTTCGCGGCTGTACAAAACCAAGTGTTTTAGAATGTAGTGCTTGTCCTTTAATCTCGGGCATTTTTTTTGTAGAATATTTCGGATCTCCAACAACTGGGTGTCCAATGTATTTAAGATGGGCTCTTATCTGATGGGTTCTCCCAGTCTCCAACATACAATCAACCAGTGTATATTCTCTAAAGCGCTCAGCAACTACGAAATGTGTGATCGCCTCTTTGCTGTTTTGCGAGGTAACGGTCATCCGTTTACGATCTGTCGGGTCTCGGCCAATCGGCGCGTCGATGCTAGCTCGATCGTGAAGAATAACACCATGAACGATTGCGCTGTAAATGCGTTCTACGCTTTGTTTTTTTAGTTGTTCTGCTAGCTTGTGGTGCGTGAAATCATTTTTTGCAACCATCATTAGACCCGATGTATCCCGATCTAAACGATGCACGATCCCCGGTCTTAGCTGACCATTAACGCTAGATAGCTCGTCACTATAATATAAAAGAGCGTTTACCAAAGTACCTGTATAATTGCCTGGAGCAGGGTGCACGGTCATACCGCGCTCCTTATTAACTACTATTAAATCGCTATCCTCATACACAATTGTAAGTGGTAGCGCTTCTGCTTTAATTTCCAATTCTTTAGCCGGCGGAATCCGTATTTGTATCTGATCATCGAGCGTAAGAAGATAATTTGCTTTTACCCTTTGTTTATTGACAGTAATTAGACCTTCTTGTAACCACTGTTGAATCTGTGTTCGTGACCAATCCGTAGATTGAGTTGGTAAAAACCTATCAATTCTTAAGCCTTGAGCGGCTTCATCTACTTCATAATCATATATTTGAAAGTTATCCACCTTTACACCTCTAATTTAAAAATTTATTATTTTTACTAAAAATTACATAGATGACCAGCAGTGCTGTGCCTACAGTTATCGCAATATCAGCAATATTAAATATCGCAAAATTAATAATCCGCACATCTATAAAATCAACAACTGTACCATGCATAACACGATCGATTAAATTACCAACTGCGCCGCCAAGAATCATCGCTAAAATAACAGCCAATAGTCGATACTCACGGTAAACGCGGTAAATTAGGTAAATTAATATAAAACTAACAATAATCGCTGTAATTATAAAAAACCATGTTTGATCTTTTAAGATGCTAAAGGCTGCACCAGTATTCCTTACAAAGGTAATATGAAACCATCCCTCAATGACTGCGATACTCTCGTATAATTTCATAGTAGAGACTACTGCATATTTTGTTAACTGGTCGATTACGACAATTAAAATAGCAATCAGATAAAAAAGCACTTGGTTACCTCCAGCAATTACCTATTCTAAAATATCCGAATGATACTTCGAGACAATATTAGCACAACGATTACATAATCCGTCAGTTGTTAAACCAACATCAGTTAATACGTTCCAACAACGTTCACATTTCTCGCCTGGTGCCAGTTTTACTAAAATGCTCATTCCCGGAACCACTGTAGCATCCGTTGGAACTGGGCCTTCTTTTATCTCCACTTGTGAGACAATGAACAACTTCTCTAAATTCGGAAATTTTGCAAGTAATTTAGCTGTTGTCGGCTCAGGATAGATTACTACTGCAGCGGCCAATGAGTTGCCAATTAGTTTATCCTTACGAGCAATCTCAAGTGCTTTCAAGACCTCGTCACGAATATCTAGAAGCTGATTACCTTCCTTTAGAAACTCATGTTCAATAACTACATGCTCCCAATTTGGCATCTCTGTTAATTGTACACTTATTCCTTCAACATGCGGAATATAAGACCAGATTTCATCCGCCGTATGTGGAAGAATCGGTGCGATCAGTTTAACTGTAGCAAGCAACACTTCATATATAACAGTCTGCACAGCCTTTCGATTGGCAGCATTTAATGGTTCTGTATATAATGTATCTTTTACAATATCAAGATAGAATGAGCTTAAATCAATAGTAAAGAAATTATGGATTGACTGGTACACCATATTAAATTCATATTTATCGTAGGCTTTGATTGTTTTATCAATCAGCATTCGTCCTTTCATCATCATGAAACGGTCGAGGTCACTCATTTCTGCAAGTGGAACTAAGTCAGTAGCAGGATTAAACCCTCCTAGGTTACTAAGCAGAAAACGCAATGTGTTGCGTATCTTACGGTATACTTCCGTAATCTGTTTAAGTATATCGTCTGATATCCTCATGTCTGACTGATAATCAATAGATGCAACCCATAGTCGCAGGATATCCGCTCCAAGCTGATTAATAATCTTAGAGGGTTCAATTACGTTCCCCGTTGATTTTGACATCTTGCGGCCCTCACCATCTAGGGTAAAACCATGACTTAGGACGCCACGATAAGGCGCAGCGCCACGTACAGCTATACTAGTTGTTAGTGATGAGTTGAACCACCCACGATATTGATCAGAGCCTTCTAAATATAAGTCAGCAGGCCAGCTAAGTTCCGCTCTCTCCTCAAGTACAGCAATATGGCTGACACCTGAATCGAACCAAACATCCATCGTATCTTTCTCTTTAGTAAAACTAGCGCATTTGCACTTAGGGCAAGTAAATCCACTAGGTAAAAGCTCACTTGCATCACGTGCATACCAAATATTTGTACCTTCCGCAGCGACCAAATCAACCAAATGATCAATTGTAGCATCCTCAATAATTGCTTCACTACAACCTTCACAGTAGAAAATAGGAATCGGCACTCCCCAGATTCGCTGGCGGGAAACACACCAATCACCACGCTCAGCAATCATATTACTCAAACGCTGTTCACCCCATGCTGGAACCCATTTCACACCTTTAATCGCAGCAAGAATATCCGTGCGAATTGCCTCAATTGAAGCAAACCATTGCTCTGTGGCACGATAAATTACCGGTTTTTTAGTCCGCCAATCATGTGCATATTGGTGATTAATAAAGCTCAGCTTCAAAAGTTTACCCTTTTCCTCTAGAATGCGCGTTACTTCCTTGTTAGCATCATCATAAAAAAGGCCAGTAAAGCCCGGTGCATCTTCTGTAAATCTACCTTGGTTATCAATTGGGCTGAGTATTTCAAGATTATACTTCTGACCTACATAAAAGTCATCCTCCCCGTGTCCTGGTGCTATATGAACAAAGCCGGTTCCTGCCTCTAAGGTAACATGTTCTCCTAAAATTAAAGGCGCTGGCCGATCATAAAATGGATGTTGCGTAATTACTCCTTCTAATTCTGACCCTTTGAAATCATTGATAAGTTCGATCTCAGTAAATCCAATCTCATTTTGTACAATTTCAAGCATTTCCTTCGCTACAATGTAGTCTTTGCCCTCTGCATTAAACAGTGTATAATCAAAATCGCTGTTTAAGGCAATGGCTAAATTTGCCGGAATTGTCCACGGAGTTGTTGTCCAGATGATAACATTCGTTCCTTCTGGAATTATTCCTTTACCATCAGTTACCTCAAAAGCAACATAAATGGAAGCCGATGTTTTCTCAATATACTCAATTTCTGCCTCTGCTAAAGCAGATTCAGAAGATGGTGACCAATAAACAGGACGAAAGCCCTTATAAACTAACCCTTTTTTTGCCATATCTCCAAAAACTTTAATCTGTAATGCCTCATATTTTGGTTCTAAAGTAATATATGGATTATCAAAATCTCCGCGCACTCCCAATTGTTTAAACTGAACCCGTTGTTTATCAACATAATTTAATGCATAATCTTTACAAAGATCACGAAATTCTATCGGATCAATATTCCGACGGTCAATCTTCTTACTCTCCACAACCGCATGCTCAATTGGTAGCCCATGTGTGTCCCATCCTGGTACATATGGAGCATCATACCCTTGCATTGTTTTAAATCGAACAATAAAGTCCTTTAACACCTTATTTAAAGCATGACCGATATGAATGTCGCCATTGGCATAGGGCGGTCCATCATGCAATATAAACTGTTTTTTACCCTTCTGATTATCCTGTACAAGCGAGTAGATATCTACCTCATCCCACCAAGCCTGCATCTTAGGTTCCATATTAGGTAAATTGCCCCGCATTGGGAACTCTGTTTTCGGTAAATTTAACGTCTTGCCATAATCAATTGTCTCTTTTGACACTACTGCTTCACTCCTTAAATTAAAATAAAAAGCCTTCTGCATCCACAAGGGACGAGAAGGATAACCCGCGGTACCACCCTAATAGCGTTAGACATAACGCCACTTATCAAGTTAACGGTTTGATCCGGCTTACCCTATTAATCATTTCGAATAAGCAACTCCTAGGTGATATTTATTATGGTAATTATTAGGCTCACACCAACCCTAACTCGCTAAAAATTACGAACTAATAAACTTGTCCTATTCATCGTATTTATATTATTAATCAATTTGCTATTGTATAAGATAAAATATCAAAAAATTTATTCCGCTTCTACATCCTCGTAGTAATATCTTTCTAATATATCAAGCTCGGCCTCCAATAAAGCGCGAAATCTTGTGCGGAAAGCAGATGCATTTCTTTTCATATCCTCTATTTCATGGTACAGGTTTTTCTGTTTGAGGAGGGCATCATTAACAATACGATCAGCATTCTTTTGTGCCTCTTTAATAACTAACTCGTATTCCTTCTCAGACTGCAAGCGAAGTCTTTCAACTTCATCTTGTGCCTTTTCCGTAGTATTATCAATTTTTTCGCTAATCTGCAGATAATTATCAACAGTCTGCGCTAATTCGTAGTTCTTATCCTCTAGTTCCTTAATCCTGCCTGTAAAATACTCATAATCCCGTTCAATTAAATCTAGAAAATCATTTACTTCATCTTCGTCATAGCCTCTGAATTTAATTCCAAATTCTTTATTATTGATTTCTAATAGTGTTAAAGTCATTTCAAACTCCTCCTATAAAAATATATATTTATACTTGCTATAAGAATAATCCTAGCAACACTAGTAACCCATATTTGATAAATATTAACGCGAATAGTGCGATAATTGGCGAAAAGTCAACCATTCCTATCTCTGGTATGAGCCTTCTAAATGGTGCTAAATATGGTTCAACTAATTTCCCAATAATTTCACCAACCTTGCTTCCAGCGAGCTTGGGAAACCACGAAAAAATAATATATGCAATTATTAACCATTGGTATATTAAAAACAGTATATCCACTAAAGTTATCAATTGTGCTACTAACATTTTATCACCTCTCAGTTGTATTATTGTTACAGAATTTCTAAATTTATTTAAAAAGAGATGATCCTATACGAATGTAGGTTGCCCCTTCTTCTATCGCGATTTCAAAATCATTTGACATTCCCATTGAAAGTTCCAGCAACTCATCTCCCAATAATCCGGATTCTTTTATCTCATCTCTTAGCTCTCTTAGTTTTCGGAAAATTGGCCGCGTTAGTTCTTGATCAGAATAATGTGGTGCCATGGTCATTAAACCAATAATTTGAAAGTTCTTCAGAGGAATAAGTTCTTCAATAAATGTAAAAACTTGATCGACTTCAACACCATTTTTCGTCTTTTCTTTTGAAATGTTCACTTGAATAAAACATTTCATTATTTGTTCTTGCAATTCAGCACGTCTGTTAAGCCGTTTAGCTATGGAAAGACGATCGATTGAATGTATATAAGAGAAGTTTTCCACTGCTCTGTTTACTTTATTTGATTGTAAGTTACCAACAAGGTGCCAGTGCAGATTATTACCGGTAATTAAAGCTTTTTTAGCAATAGCATCTTGTACTCGACTCTCACCAATTTCGTTTAGTCCTAACCTTATAATTTCTTGTGCCTCAGCCACGCTGGCATCTTTTGTTACCGCGATAAGCTTAACTTCATCAGACACTCTACCTGCTCTTTCACACGCCGCATCAATGCGTAAACGAACATCCTTAAGATTTTCTGCAATATTAACCAATTAAAAGTCACCCCAGATAATTATAAATTCCATTCATCATCATCTTCGTCGCGTGAATAACTGTCTTTATTTCTGATAAAAGTAGGAATATCAAAGATATTAGTCTCCTCGTCACTGAAGGGCTTAATATTTGGATTTTCATTTAAAAATCTAGGTTGCTCTACTTTATCACCAAAGCCAGTTGCTATAATCGTGACATAAACTTCGTCTTGGAGACCGTCGTCAATAACAGCGCCGAAAATTAGGTTAACCTCTGGCCCTGCTGCTTCAACAACAGTATTAGCAGCAAGGTTAGCCTCATATAGACTTAAGTCAGATCCGCCCTTAATATTCATTAAAACGCCTTTAGCGCCACTAATTGTTTGTTCCAATATTGGACTATAGATAGCCTTTTTAGCAGCCTCCACGGCACGATTCTCGCCTGCTGTTCGAGTCGCACGACCAATCCCCATCATTGCAGCGCCTTTTTCCTTCATAATTGTTTTAACATCAGAGAAATCAAGATTAATTAATCCTGGCGCGGAAATTAATTCGGAAATTCCCTGCACACCTTGCCGCAGGACACTGTCAGCTGCTCGAAATGCATCTAGAATCGGCGTCTCTTGCTCCACTAGCTCCAATAATCGATCATTTGGAATAACGATTAAAGTGTCGACCTCTTCCTTTAGCTCTGAAATACCGAAATCGGCTTGCTGACCCCTTTTCTTTCCTTCAAAAGTAAACGGTCTAGTCACAACACCAATCGTTAAGACTCCTAAACCTTTAGCTATCTCAGCAATGACTGGTGCAGCTCCCGTTCCAGTTCCGCCACCCATTCCTGCTGTAACGAACAGCATGTCCGCTCCAATTATAAAATCCTCTAATTCCTTGCGGCTCTCTTCTGCTGCTTTTTTGCCGATGGTTGGATCAGCCCCAGCGCCTAAGCCCCTAGTTAATTTATTGCCAATCTGAATCTTTACTTCGGCTTTAGAACGATGAAGGGCTTGTGCATCGGTATTGACCGCAAGAAAATCAACACCTCTGACCCCATCCTCAATCATCCGGTCAA
>CAYZPB010000013.1:0-21520 GCA_964480445.1 uncultured Caryophanales bacterium | reverse complement strand
TTGTGTTAGAACGTGATGATACACTTAATCCAGTAATCGGTATCGCTAGTGACTCAGGATTCTGTAGTATTTTTGTTAGCAAATATATGATGAACAAGGAGATTGGTTTTGGCCGGAGGCTGCTAGAAATTTTTGAAGAGGAAAATATATCATACGAGCATACTCCGTCAGGTATTGATAATCTCTCGGTAATCTTACGCGAAAACCAGTTGAATGCAAAAAAGGAACAACGAATTAAAGATCGTGTTTTCAATGAGCTAGAGGTTGATAGTTTTTCAATTCGAAGGGAACTTTCACTAATTATGATTGTTGGTGAAGGCATGAGGCATACGATTGGACTGGCAGCGAAAGCTACCAAAGCTTTTGCTACTGCGCAAGTTAATATTGAAATGATTAACCAAGGTTCATCAGAGGTCAGTATGATGTTTGGTATCAAGGAAATTGACGAGGAAAAAGCAATCCGCGCCTTATATAAGGAATTCTTTTTAATATAATATAATCAGAAATAGAGAAGGGGGAGAGAAGATGGCAAACGATTTATCCTACGATGTAGTTTCAAATGTCGACTTACAGGAGCTTAGTAATGCTGTTAACCAGGCCGCTAAAGAAATCGGCCAACGTTATGATTTTAAAAACAGTAAATCAGAATTAACCTTAAAGCAAGACGAGTTACTAATAATTACCGAGGATGAATACAAGCTTGGTGCCGTTATTGATATCTTGCAAAACAGGCTAATCCGTCGCGGAGTACCAATTAAAAATCTGGTTTATGGCAAAATTGAACCTGCAGCTGGCGCGCTAATTAGACAAGAAATAACTATCCAACAAGGAATTGAGACTGAGATAGCTAAAAAGATTACGAAAGCAGTAAAAGATAGCAAGCTGAGGGTCAGAGCGCAGATTATGGGAGATTCGGTTAGAATTACGAGCAAGAGCAAAGATGCTTTACAGGAGAGTATGCAACTCATCAAAGAACTAGAGCTTGATATTGATCTGCAATTTACTAATTATCGATAAATAATGGTGGTGTTAAACGATGACAGATAAATTCAATTTAAAACGGATTAATGAGTTAGCCCGTAAAGCTAAAGAGACTGGTTTGTCCGAAAAGGAGAAATTAGAACAAGAGAAACTTCGAGCAGACTATGTGTCTGCCTATCGTGAAAGTTTTCGTGCGCAATTAATGTGTTTAAAGGTTGTTGATGAAGAGGGTAAGGATGTTACACCAAAGAAACTAAAGGATGCACAGAGGCAGAAGGATGATCACTAATTAGGGAGTGGAAAAGTGGGAGAGAATGAACTTTTAATACTTGTTTACATCAGCGCACTTAATCTTTTTTCTTTCGCAATTATGGGTTATGACAAATTTTCATCGATACGTGACTTACGACGGATTCCCGAAAAGACTTTATTCGCGATTGGACTTTTCGGTGGCGCCGTTGGTCTCTATCTTGGAATGAACACATTCAGACACAAAACAAAAACTCCATCGTTTACCTATGGAATCCCACTTTTAATTATTCTGAATATTGTTCTCATTTATTTACTGTTTACTAACTAATTAAACAGTAAAAGTAATGTACTTAGGCCCATCCCCAGGGCAAAGACGATTATCATAAACAAGATAAAGACTTTCATTACAAAATTTTTTTTAAACATAATTTAATCACCATATTTTCTTTACTAGGCAGCATAAATGCCTGGTTTTACTTTTACAAATACATAATATAAAAAAGCATTAATATATAATGGCTGAAGGTCCCGAGCAGAACAAAAATATGAAATATCTCATGGAAACCAAGATATTTATTAAATAGATTGGGCTTTTTTAAGGCATAGATAAGAGCGCCTATCGTATAAAAGATGCCACCGGCAATCAGCCAGAGAATGCCTCCAAGCGGTATCGCTTTAAAAATTGGAATAAAAGCTATAAGTGCCACCCAACCCATAGCAACATAGAACAGGGTAGAGAGCCAGCGTGGTGCTCCAAACCAGAAAAATTTCAAAATAATACCAAGAAGTGCTAATCCCCAAATAAAGCCAAGAACTGTCCAGCCCCAAACACCACGCAAAGGAACTAAACAGATCGGAGTGTAGGTTCCAGCGATTAAAATAAAGATCATCATATGATCAATCCGGTGAAGTATCTGGATACCTCTTTCTGAAACAGCTAAGGCATGATAAAGTGTACTTGCAGTATAAAGTAAAATCATACTTAGACCAAAAACTGCAAAGGAGATAAGATGCCAGCTTGTCCCTACCTCTACAGCAACTACAAGTAAAACAACTGTACCAATAATTGATAGAATAACACCGATAAAATGAGTTAAGGCATTAATTGGTTCTTTAATTTTAAGTGACATGCTTCCTCCCTAATAATTCTTCTGTAAAGTTATTCATTATTATACAACATCTTTGTTACTTATCATAACCTATTTACTTAGAATTTAAATGGTATAATTATCTATTCTTAAAATTAAGCTGCTTGAAAACACATTAGAGGAAGAGGATGAGGCTAGTTGACTATAAATGAAAACGAAAATTACGACGATGAGCAAATAGACGAAGAAATCGATTTTAATGAATGGGACGAAGCAGATTTCGCCGATGATTATTCAGACGGAGATAGCTATCAGAGGAGCAGAATCGGTAGATTTACGCTTGGTTTTGTAAGTATAATTTTAGTCTTGGCTCTAGTGGGAACTACATTTGCTGTATTTCCGCAGGTTTTTAATTTAGCGAGTTTTAATTTCGTTAAAGACTCTGCAGTGCTTTCACAGCAAGCAGATATTCAGGAATACAAAAAATCAGTAGTAATTGTAGAAACTGAAAAGGGGAAGGGTTCAGGTTTCTTCTACCAAGAGGAAAATACAATTATTACCAACCACCATGTAATCAGCGGAGCAAATGAGCTTAAGATTATTACAAACAACGGTCAGGTATTTAACGGAGAGTTAGTCGCTAGTGATGAAGCTTTAGACTATGCAGTGATCAAAATCCAGACTGGCGACACTGACAAGTTTCCTGCATTAACAGCGGCTGATACAGCAACAGTTAACGAGAAATTATATATTATCGGTAATCCATTATTTAATAGCTTTATTGCAAGCAATGGAACTTTACTTGGTAAGACAGATAGAAACGGTATGAGTATCTTAGTGATTGGTGGTAAGTTTTATAAGGGCAACAGCGGTAGTCCAATCCTAAATAAGAATGGTCAAGTACTAGGAATTCTCTACGCAACCACGAAAGTAATAATTGGGGATAAGGAAACTGATGCCGCATTAGCCATTCCGATTGAATATATAAATACTGCGTTAGAAGCACTTAAATAGTTATCTAAAGTCAACTTTCTTAAATTTGTATTCTACTTTACATAATATATATTATCGGACCCACTATTTTATTTAAATAAGAAAGTAAGTTTCCCAGCCTCCACTTAATCATGTATCATTGGAGCAAATCTACGTATTCCGACGTATTTCAACATAAAACGACTTAAAATCAAGCTTTTGTAGCCCACACCCCCCAGTGTGGCTTAATCTCTCCTTTAACGATGTTTTTCACCTGTGCAGGCCCTAGTATTAAAAACTTTTAAAAGTCGCTTAGAAACGATTTTGAAAGGCCATTTTTCAATAATTCCTGGAATTTCACTGTTCGCTGCTAGATATCATAAACTTCAGCAAGCGGCATAACTTTTACCTTGTTTTTTAGTAAAATCTCTAAAGCTTTAGCGTTCTCGTTAACTTTCATAATTACTAACGCCTCTTTGCCAGAATTACTTGCAAAAGCATACATATACTCAACACTAATATTTCCTTTCTCTAAAGCCTCTAAAGTGATTGTTAGTCCGCCTGGTTTATCCTCAATCGCAATTGCGATCACAGTCGTTGCGCTTACAGCAAAATCTTCTGCTTTCAAATAAGCTATAGCTTCATCTGGTTTGTTAACGATTAGTCGCAAAATCCCATAATCTGTCGTTTCAGCAATGGAAAGGGCGCGAATATCAATTTCGTTATCCGCCAACACACGCGTGGCAACTGAAAGTCTTCCTGGTTTATTTTCAAGAAATACTGATATTTGTTTTACATGCATTACATAACACCCCTTAATTAATAAATTCTTTTATCTATAACGCGTTTAGCCTTACCTTCACTACGCTCAATTGATTTCGGCTCTACCAGTCTTACTTTTGTAGCGACACCTAATACCCCTTCTATCTCTTGCATAATCATTTTTTCTTTATTTAGAATATCTTTAATTTGGTCAGAGAAGAAAACATCAGTCATTTCCACTAGGACCTCCAATGTGTCGCGATTAGCGATTCGATCAACAACGAGCTGATAATGTGGTGCAGTCTCTCCAAACTCCAGTAAGACGCTCTCAACCTGCGACGGGAAGACATTAACTCCTCTAATTATTAACATATCATCTGTGCGCCCCATTACCTTATTCATCCTAACATTAGTGCGTCCACAGGCACAAACCTCATCATTTAAAACCGATAAATCTCGGGTCCGGTATCTAAGTAATGGCAGCCCTTCTTTTGTGATTGTCGTAAATACAAGCTCGCCCTTCTCACCGATTGGGAGAACTTCATTCGTAATCGGTTCAACAATCTCTGGATAAAAATGATCATCAGCGATATGTAATCCTGTTTTATAAGAGCATTCACAGGAAACACCAGGACCAATAATTTCACTTAATCCATAGATATCAAGCGCCAAGATTCCTAATCGTTTTTCAATTTCGTCGCGCATGGCGTTAGTCCATTGTTCAGCGCCGAAGATTCCTGATCTCAATTTGATCTCATCCTTTGAAATTCCTAGCTCCTCCATCACTTCGGCAATAAAAAGAGCATAGGAGGGCGTGCAGGCAAGCATTGTTGTACCGAAATCCTTTATAATCTGAACTTGTCGTTTCGTATTTCCAGCAGAGCTTGGAATTACTGATGCACCAACCTTCTCTGCACCATCGTGAATCCCTAAGCCCCCCGTAAATAAACCATAACCATAGGAAACTTGAATAAAGGAATCCTTTGTCATCCCGGCAGAGACTAGAGCTCGGGCCATAACCTCCGACCAGGTATCTAAATCCTTGCGCGTATAACCAACAACTGTCTGTTTTCCTGTAGTACCAGACGAGGCATGAATCCTAACGATTTCATTCATTGGCGTAGCAAATAGTCCGTATGGGTAATTATCACGTAAATCTTCCTTATAAGTAAAGGGCAGCTTAGTAATATCCTCAATTGACTTGATATCCCCTGGCTCAACGCCCAGCTCATGCATTTTTGCTTGATAAAAAGGAACATTATCATATACACGTTTCACCGTATCGATCAGTCCCCTTGATTGCACTATTCTTTTTTCTTCTTGCGACATACATTCAGATTGCTGATTCCAATACTGCACAAGCTATCTCCCTCTCTTTAGGTAATTAGTGCTATTATATATAATCGATTAATTTTTGTAAATTGAAACAAATGAAGTTAGAAAGCCCAAGCATGCATTTATGCACACCTGGGCAGAAATAATTTTTTCCATTATTTTACTTCTTCATAAGCCCATTCGAGCCATTCTAACATGACTCGTACGTCTTCCGCCTCGATAGTTGCTCCGCACCAAATTCGTAAGCCTGCCGGAGCATCGCGATAGGCACCAATATCGTAAGCAACCCCCTCTTCGTCTAATAACTTAACTATTTGTTTAATTTGCTCCTTATTAAGAGAAAGATTTAAACAGACGCTTGTATTAGAACGAATAGACGCATCAGCTGCTAAAAAGCTAATCCAATCACGCTTTGCGACAAAATCCTCGACTATTTTCAAGTTAGCATTACTTCTAGCAATAGCAGCCGGTAAACCACCAATTGATTCCACCCAATCAAGTGCTACCAAGTAGTCCTGGTTACAAAGCATTGAGGGTGTATTAATGGTCGAACCTTGGAATAATGCCTCATCCACGCCATCCCCCTTTTTAAAAGTAAAAATTTTAGGTATCGGCCAAGATGGTGAGTAATTGGCAACTCTTTCAACAACACGTGGTGAAATTATAAACATACCATGCGCTGCTTCACCGCCGAGAACTTTTTGCCAAGAAAATGTTGTTACATCTAATTTTTCCCACGGAATCTCCATTGCAAAAACTGCGGATGTAGCATCACAAATCGTTAAACCTTTTCTATCTGCTGGAATAAAGTCACCATTAGGAACTTTAACACCACTGGTTGTTCCGTTCCAAGTAAAGACAACGTCATTATCAAAATTCACCTTTGAAAGATCAGGAATTTCACCATAATCTGCAAAGTGATCATTTACATCTTCAATTTTTAATTGATTTTTAATTTCATTTGCCCAGCCAGTGCCAAAGGACTCAAAATGAATAACATCTACCCCTCTCGCACCGAGAAGATTCCACATTGCCATCTCTACCGCGCCTGTATCTGATGCCGGAACGATTGCAACTCGATAATCCTCAGGTATGCCAAGAAGCTCTTTCGTTCGATTAATTGACTCAGCAAGCAATGATTTCCCAAGTTTGCTGCGATGCGATCTGCCTAAAGGTGCATCTTTCAACAAATTCAAACTATAACCAGGGTACTTGGAGCACGGACCTGACGAAAAATTTGGATTGTTTGGTTTTATACTAGGTTTGTTAATCATTCATAATCCCCCTCAAAATATTTTTCAGCAATATTGACTTTATTTTAACATACTTAGAACAAATGCTCCATCCTGCACTTGCTTTATTATAATCAGTTCTAAACCGTTTTTAGCGAGAAGTTCTTTGATACCATCCTTGTTATCAACAATCGCTGAACCAGCCAGAGATAGGGAAAATAGAAAATAACCACCTTGTTTTAACACTCTTGTAATCTCATTTAGATTAAAAGGCGCATTAGAAACGGTTATTAAATCATAACTAGATTCGTTAAATGGTATATTGTCAGCACTCCCCTGGATAAAGGAGACATTCATTATTTCGTTTTTCTCATTTTTTTCCCGTGCTACTCTTAACATCTGATCAGCTTGATCTAGCCCAACAATCTGAGACTGAGGAAATAAACCTGCCATTTTGAAAGCGGCAAAACCAGTCCCTGTCCCTATATCTAGAATCGCACCATTAAAGCTTTTATCTAGTCCACTAGATTTAATGCCCTGCTCAAATGGATCTGTATACCCTACTCGTTTACTAGTTACTGGGTCAAAGCTTTTAGCAAAGCTAGCGGGAAAGTGTTCCATTAGCTTTTTAAATATTAAGCCTTCCATTCGTTCCGGTTTTCTAATTATTGCTTTTACTACTAATCCCATTAATTGACTCATTATAATCACAACTTCCGGTTAAAATCAGAATAATTAAGCCCCACATTGCGACGTGCAAGCTCCAGATAGCCATTAGCTTGTGCTCGCGCCTTCTCAGCTCCTTTTTGTAAAAGACGGTTAGTCTCAGCATAGTCGTTATAATAAAGATTACGCAGCTTTCGATATGGCAAGAAATATTCCCAAATTAGTTCAAATAACTCTTGCTTTACTTCACCATATTTTAAGCCCGGTGTCAGAAAACGTTCTTTTAAATTAGCCTGCCCCTTCTCGTCTAAAAAAAGTGCATAGATATCGAATAAAGTATTACCCTCAATTGGTTTGGGTTCGTCAACTGGCGTTGTATCAGTTATTATCGACATTACGCTCTTACGTAGGTCTTTTTCGTCGGAAAAAATATCAATCGCATTTCCGTAAGATTTTGACATTTTCTGACCATCTATGCCCTGCACAGTAGCGACGTCCTCAAAAATATCATCCTTCGGTACAACGAAAGTCTCACCATATGTATGGTTGAACCGCACTGCAATATCACGTGCTATCTCTAAATGTTGTTTCTGATCCTTACCAACAGGCACGAGTTCCCCACCAAAAGCAAGGATATCCGCAGTCATTAGTATTGGATAAGAAAACAGACCATGGGTGGGAACGATTCCCTGAGCTATTTTGTCCTTATAAGAGTGCGCACGTTCCAATAGTCCCATCCCAGTAACATTAGATAAGAGCCAGGTAAGCTCCGTAACCTCAGGCACATCTGATTGTATCCAGAAAGTTGATCGATCAGGGTCAATGCCGATAGCAAGAAAATCACATGCTGCGTCAAAAGTGTTCTCACGTAACTGCTGTGCATCAAAGACAGTTGTTAAGGCATGGTAGTTAACAATAAAGGCGTACAATTCATGTTGCTCTTGATAATCGACCATTCTTTTCATCATTCCAAAATAATTCCCTAAATGTAGTCGCCCAGAGGGCTGGATACCTGATAAAACACGCATTACCATAATCACTCCTAATTTAAATTCTGATCTGCGTTAAATTATACCTTTAATCATTATCACTGTCCACAGACCTTTTAAATGGTGGTAAGGGCCCATAATACTGATAAAAGTCAACCTTGATATTACCATTGTAAAGCTTCCTTTTTCTATTTGCCTGCGCTCCAAAAAAGCTTTCAAACTTCTCATTTGCTGTCAGGATAAAGTAAGACCAAGTGCGATAAGCACGATATTTTTCTTCTAAGAAACGATAGGTCTGCTCAATTTCACTTCGCTCGCTAATTCTTTCACCATAGGGTGGATTACCAATTAATACGCCATAATCACCTGCCATGTGCAGATCCTTGATTGCCACCCGTCGAAATTTTATATCATTAGCCAGATCAGCTGCTTCTGCATTTCTCTCCGCTACCTTAATAATCTCTGCATCAATATCGGTCCCAAGAATTTCTACTTTCTGACTGTAATCCGCTAAATCATGCGTTTCCGCACGTGCATTATGCCAAACCTCCCGTGGTATAGCTGACCATTCTTCCGCTGCAAATTCGCGATTCATTCCTGGGGCAATGTTTTTGCCAATCAATGCAGCCTCAATCGGAATTGTCCCCGATCCACAAAAGGGATCAATTAGCGGTCGAGCCTTATCCCAACGAGATAGATAGATGAGACCCGCTGCCAATGTTTCTTTAAGTGGTGCTGCCCCAATCCATTCACGGTATCCCCTCCTGTGTAATCCTGCCCCACTAGTATCTATTGTTAGAGTTACATGATCCTTTAAAATCGATACCTCAATCCGATATAGCGCACCAGTCTCGGCGAACCAAGCTGTTTTATATTTATTTTTTAGGCTTTCAACGATGGCTTTTTTTACGATTGCTTGACAGTCGGAAATGCTAAATAATTTTGACTTAACCGATTTACCGTCAACCGGAAATTTCCCGTCCGCCTCGATCCACTCATGCCAAGGAAGTGCTTTGGTACTCTCAAACAACTGATCAAAAGTATAAGCTTTAAATTCACCTATTACTAACCTTACACGATCAGCAGTCCTAAGCCATAGATTAGCCCGGGCAATCGCCGAGATATCAGCAAGGAAAATTACCTTACCGTTTTCAACGGTCACATCAGTATAACCGAGTTTTTTAACTTCATCGGCGACAACCGCCTCCATCCCAAATGTTGCTGTTGCAATCAACTTAACTTTTGTCATTATTCATTATCAGTCCTTAATCATTATTAGTTACTAGTATAATAGTAGCATATTATTGTAGAAAGATAGCCAGATTTAACGAATATTATACTATAAAATCTAAAAACATTTTTAATAAAGTTGACAGATGGGTATGTTTGGTGTATTATAGCTTATGACCGTCCAAAGGATGGTTAATAAATAAAGACGATACAGATATGTATAGTTATTTAGGAGGATTTAGATGCAAGGGAAAGTAAAATGGTTTAACTCAGAAAAAGGTTTTGGTTTTATCGAAGTTGAAGGCGAAAACGATGTATTCGTACACTTCTCAGCGATCCAAGGCGACGGATTTAAAACATTAGACGAAGGTCAAGAGGTAACTTTTGAAATCGTTGATGGCGACCGTGGACCACAGGCTGCAGACGTAGAAAAACTTTAATTGACAATACCAAACTAACACCATAAATTCAAAAAAATGAATTATAAGATGTAGGGAGCACTCGTTCTCTACATCTTTTTTATTGTTTTTCGAGTTTCCTACTCTTCCCCCCTCTTCATTTGTCTAAAATCTTATCTTCCCCAATAGAATCGTATTGTTATCTATGATATTATATTAATCATAAACGAATCTAGAAGGAGGAAATAATATGAAGGTTTACGCATCAGATAATATCAGAAATATAAGCGTTGTATCACATGGTGGAGCGGGAAAAACATCATTACTTGAAGTGATAGCTTATACGACTGGCATTACCAACAGAATTGGAAGAATAGATGACGGAAACACTGTTTCTGATTACCACCCCGAAGAGATCGCCCACAATATTTCGATCAACACCTCAATAATTGCCAGCGAATGGCGCGGCACAAAAATTAACTTCTTGGATACCCCGGGCTTTTCTGATTTTTACGGCGACGTTATCAGCTCATTACGGGTTGCTGACACCCTATTAGTTGTACTCGACGCAACTTCAGGAGTCGAAGTAAGTACCGAAATAATATGGGACAAGGCTGACGAGAAGCAATTGCCAAGAGTTGTATTTATTAACAAAATGGATCGGGAAAATTCTAGTTTTGATAAAACACTCAGCTCGCTTAACGAACACTTCAAACAACAAATCGTACCAGTTCTTCTCCCAATTGGCGGAGAGGACAAATTTAGTGGTGTAGTAGATCTAATTAATCTGAAGGCTTATTCCTACACGAATGACAAAAGAGCAGAAATCGACATCCCCTCAGAGCTAGAAGCAGATGTTGCGAAATATCGCGAGAAAATAATTGAGGCTGTCGCTGAAACTGATGACGATCTAACGATTAAGTATCTTGAAGGTGAAGAATTTACTACGGAAGAAATTCGACACGGGCTTAAGAAAGGTATCTTATCCTCAGCTATTGTACCTGTTATTTCTGGTTCTGCTTACCTTAGTATTCCAGTCTACTACCTGCTTGACTTCCTAGTAGATTTTACCCCTAACCCAATTGAGCGTGCAGGAAATGCTGATGTTACTACTGAGCCGGCAGCTGCATTAGTTTTCAAAACAATCGCTGACCCCTATGTTGGTAAAATAAATTATATAAAAATTGATAAAGGAACTTTTAAGAATGAAGCACAATACACTAACACTACAAAAAACTCCAACGAGCGTGTTGCTCAACTTTTTACACTGCAAGGCAAAACACAGATTAAGCTGCCTGAGCTAAACTTTGGTGATATCGGGGCAGTAGCTAAACTGAGTAATACGACAACTAATGACACTCTTGCTGCTTTGGGCTCGACTACTGAATTAGAAAAGATCGTATTCCCTGAGCCCACTCTTTCAATTGCTATCGAACCCAAAACTAAACTTGATGAAGATAAACTTGGAAACGCTTTAAACCGTATTTTAGATGAGGACCCTACATTAAGATTGGTAAATAACACTGAAACTAAACAGACTTCGCTTATTGTAATGGGCGAAAGCCACGGTGAGATTATAATAGAGAAACTAAAAAATAAGTTCGGTGTTGAAGTTATCACAGTGGAATCAAAAATCCCTTACCGGGAGACAATTCGCGGATCTGCAAGCGGTGTTGATGCTAGGCACAAGAAACAATCTGGTGGTGCTGGTCAATATGGTCATGTAATAATTGATATTGAGCATCACTCAGATGACGACTATGCTTTTGAATCTAAGGTTGTTGGTGGTTCTGTGCCTAAGCAATACTTTCCAGCTGTTGAAAAAGGAATTATAGAAGCAATGTCCAAAGGAATCCTTGCCGGCTATCCAGTTATGAACATCAAAATAACCTTGCTGGACGGTTCTTATCATCCTGTAGATTCAAATGAGATGGCCTTTAAAATTGCTGGTTCTATGGCCTTAAAAAAAGCTTGTGAACAGGCGGACCCAATTATTTTAGAGCCTTATTATACTTACGAAATTATGGTTCCTGATCGTTATATGGGTGATATAATTGGTGATATTAATAGTAAGCGTGGAAAAATACTTAGTATGGAAGCGGTTGGCAAACTTCAATGTGTAAACGCAAGCGTACCGCTAACTGAATTTAATAAATATTCGATTGACTTAAAAGCTTTAACGCAGGGACGGGGTTATTACACTGCTAGATTTAGTCACTATGAAGAGCTACCAGCTCATCTAGCAGAAAAAATTATTGCCACAGCTAATGAGCAATAATCCGAACTATAGTATATATGTAAAGGTGTAGTCATTAGACTACACCTTTACATATATTGTTTAATTGAATAATCGATTACTCCCCCACCGAGACAGATCTCATCTTGGTAAAAAACGACTGCCTGTCCGGGTGTGATTGCTCTTTGTTTTTCCACAAAAATAACTTCGCAACGATTATCTTCCGACAAAATTTTTACACTGACCGCTTGATCTGGTTGGCGATAACGAAATTTTGCTGTACAGTCAAACTCAGTTGCAGGCGGGCAGCCAGCAATCCAATTTAAATCGATAGCGCTTAGCCCTTCTGAATATAAGGCTGGATGATCATCTCCTTGAACAACATAGAGAATATTGTTAGTTAAATCTTTTTTTGCGACAAACCAAGGTTCTCCAGTTCCCTGACCACCAATGCCAATTCCTCTCCGTTGCCCTAATGTATAATAAATTAAACCATCATGCTCTCCAATTACAAGATCATTATCCAAAGAACGGATTTCCCCAGGTGCTGCACTTATAAAGTTGCTAATAAATTGATTAAAATTACGTTCACCAATAAAGCAAATTCCTGTGCTATCCCTTTTCTTTGAGGTCGCTAGACCAGCTTTTTCTGCTAGCTCTCTCACAGTCTCTTTAACAAGATGCCCGATTGGAAACAGCGTAGTAGACAGCTGCTCTTGATTTAACTGGTTCAAGAAGTAAGTTTGGTCTTTTGCCTGATCAACAGCTCGTAGCAGCTTAAAACAGCCATCACGCTTCTCTACCTGCGCATAATGACCTGTTGCTATGTAATCAGCACCAAATTCCAGTGCCTTTTTGCGAAAATCGCCAAACTTAATCTCTCGATTACAGAGGACATCTGGATTAGGAGTACGACCAAGCTCAATCTCACGGATAAATTCAGAGAAAACCTTATCCCTATATTCTTTTTCAAAATTCACGGAATAAGCAGGAATTCCAATTTGATCACAGACTCTTCTGACATCAACAAAATCTGCAGCAGCCAAGCATTCACCAAACTCGTCCTCTTCATGCCAATTCTGCATGAACAGGCCGATTACTTCATAGCCTGACTCTTTTAACAGTAAAGCAGCAACAGAAGAGTCGACTCCTCCCGACATTCCGAGCACTACTCTCTTTTTTCTCTCAGTTTTCATACGAGCACAACCTTGGTCTATTTCTTCCCTTTTTGATCTCGTTGATATTTAGTGCGATTGCGATCTTTAGTACTCTGACTACCAGCTCTGCTGGAACGATTGTCACGCGAATCAGGTCTGCGCGAATCTCGTTTTTGACTATTACGACTCCTGCCACCTGACCGGCTTCGATTATCCCTAGCACGGAGCGGTGATTCAGCAGTCAGTTTAATCGGGGTTTGATCTGGTTCCCTAATTAACATTTTAATCGCAGCTGAAATAACTCTGACTGAATCATACTCCTCAAGCAGTTCCTCCGCGACCTGTTTATATTGTAGATTTGATTCTTCTGCCATGATTTCCTGAAGTTTATCAGTCACGATTTTTTTCTGTCCTTCCAATGCGTCCATCGTAGAAGGAATATTTTGACGTTCAATTCGTTTTTTAACCATCCGCTCAATTGATTGTAAATGACCGATCTCACGCGGTGTCACGAAAGTAAGTGCTACCCCAGTTTTTCCAGCTCTTCCTGTTCTACCAATTCTGTGTACATAGCTTTCTGGATCCTGTGGTATATCAAAGTTTAGAACATGTGTGACCCCAGTAATATCCAGACCACGAGCCGCAACATCTGTTGCTACAAGTACCTCAATTGTACCTTTTTTAAATTGGCGCATCACAGAATCACGCTTTGCCTGGGTCAAATCACCGTGCAAGCCTTCGGCTGAATAGCCTCGCTTGTTTAAAGCCTCCGATAACTCATCAACTCTTCTTTTTGTTCTACCAAAAACAATTGTTAACTCAGGCGAGTAAATATCTAATAATAAAGATAACACATCAAACTTCTGTTTCTCTTGAACTTCCATATAATATTGTTTTATGTTAGGCACTGTAATTTCTTTAGCAGCTACCTTTATTACCTTCGGGTCCTTCATGAATCGCTGTGACAATCTTCTAATTCTTTCTGGCATTGTAGCAGAAAAAAGCAAAGTTTGGCGATCAGTTGGTACTTCTGATAATATTTTCTCAATATCTTCAATAAAACCCATGTTTAACATTTCGTCAGCCTCATCAATAATAACCATTTCAATACTATCTAAGCGGATAGTACGACGATTAATATGATCCAGCAGACGACCTGGTGTTCCTACAATAAACTGTGGACGTTTTTTTAAGGCGCGAATCTGGCGGCCAATATCCTGTCCACCATAAATTGGCAGCGCCTTAATACCTTTGTATTGACCAATTCTATTTAGTTCCTCAGCAACCTGAACAGCTAGTTCACGTGTCGGCGCTAGAACTAGGCTATGAATTTTAGTGGAGTTAGCTTTTGCCTTCTCAACCATCGGGATACCAAAAGCGGCCGTCTTACCTGTACCAGTCTGTGCTTGCCCAATAATATCGAGTCCTTCCATCACTATTGGTATTGTCTCTGCTTGAATTGGTGTGGCCTCTTCAAATCCCATATTTTTTATAGCGTTCATACTATCTTGGCTTAAATCTAAATCTTCAAATTTTCTCAATTCTTTCAATCTCCTCAACATTCAAATTAGAAATATATACGAAATATACATTCAAAAGACATTCTCCCTATTGCTGGAAAATGTCTCTTAATAAATATTATAAACATCTCTTAGCAAGTATATTAACATATTTTAGCAACTTTTGCAAACCAAGCTTTAAAAAGTAGCTTGCTATATGTTGCTCATCATACGATTATAAATTTATTATTGCACTATTTAGAGTAGGTAGGATAAGAAAATTGAGGCTAATCCAAAATAGACTGTTAAGGAGAAGATATCATTAAGTGTTGTAATTAACGGCCCTGATGCAATAGCTGGATCGACTTTTAGGTAGTAAAGAATTAAGGGGGTCACTGTTCCAGCAAGATTCCCAATAATTAGTGATAGAAATAAGGCACCACCAACAACTAAACCTAAATACAAATTACCTTGCCATAAATAGGTGATTAAAGTAATTAAAACACCACTGACAAAACCAATGATTATACCAACGCGTAATTCACGGAAAATTAATCGCCTGATGATACTAGGGCGAATATCTTGCGAAGCTAAGCCACGGACAACAATTGCTAGAGATTGTGTACCAGCGTTCCCGGTCATGCCTGTAATAATAACCATAAAGAAGGATAAGGCTACAACAGACTCAAGTGTATGTTCAAAACCCTTAATAATATTTGCTGAAACCAATCCAATTAAAAGCAAAAATATTAACCAAGGTAAACGTCGGTAAGCTGCAATATGTGCAAGCGTATCAAAATCAATGTCCTTTCCCCCAGCTGAAAATTTGGTAATATCTTCGTCTGCTTCTTCAATAACGATATCAATAATATCGTCAATTGTTATAATACCAACCATCGTTTTGTTTTCATCAACAACAGGAACGGCGGTGAAGTCATATTTACGAATAGTATGGACTACTTCTTCCTGATCGGTATCAACTGAAACAGTTATTAAACGCGTAAACATTATATCTTCAATTAATTCATCATCATCCGCTAAAAGAAGGTCTCGAAAAGAAACAACACCAACTAATTCCTTCTTAGCGTCTAGGACGTACAAATAATAAATAGTTGTCGCAAACTTTGAATACTCCTTAAATTTATCTACTGCCTGTCGAACCGTAAAATAGCTTCTAATCCAGACAAAGCGGTTGGTCATTAGTCCGCCTGCAGTATCTGCTGGGTATTGCATCAGACTCTGTACCAATAATGCTTCGGATTTTTCCATTGCATCCAAGTATTCCTGTAAATCCTCAACTGATAATTCATTTAACAAATCCGCAAGATCATCATTATCCATTAAATCCATAATCGTTGAAGATTTTTCAAAACCCAATCGTTGTAATATATCACGCTGATATTGTATATCAAGTTCTTCCAGTAGCGTGGCAATTTGTTCTGGCTCAAGATAAATCAAGAAAAATTGCCGATGCTTCTCCGGCAAATCTACATATAATCTAGCAATATCGTACGGTTGAAGTTCTTCTACTAAAGCTTTAAAATTGCTTCTTTTGTACTCTTTTAGATATTTTATTGTGTTTAGAAGTATTTCATTCGCATCCATATAAGGCGTCATTATATCACCAACTTATTATAAAATATGTTCTAATCTATTGTTAGCCCGCAAAATGTATCATAGCAATACCACAATACTATCAAAAAACAAGCCCTTATACAATGTCCGATTAGCTTACAAGAATAACAAAGAGGCTAACTAGCAGGTAGCCAGTTAGCCTCTTATAAACATATTAAGTTCTCATACTATTTTAAAACATAACCGAGTCCAAGAACATTAGGTCCGGCATAAGTTCCAATTGTAGGCCCAATTGTTAAGTAATCAACATTTTTGAATTCTGATAATGGAAAATTAGTTAAGTCTTCCTCAAGTTGTGCTTTATCCTCATAATTATTGATTATAATTAGGCGATCTCTCTCTATGCTATCAAGAAGTCCAACAAATTGAGTAGCCAGACTCTGGATACCTTTCTTTCTACCTCGATGGGATTCGGTAGCCTCCATCAGTCCGTCATTGATTGTTACAAGCGGTTTAATATTTAACAAACCACCAACAGCAGCCTTGGTTGCAGAAATTCTTCCACCTTTTCTTAAATTTTCCAAGGTATCAAGTAAGGCAATAAAGGATGTTTTTTCTCGATATTGCTCTAGCTCTTTTACTACATCAGCAAGAGCCAGTCCATCTTTGACTAATTGATTCGCCTTAAGCAGCTGCAGAATAACCGCACCTGTTACATTTAACGAATCAACCACATATATTTTGTTTAGATACTCTTCATCCAGCATATCTCTGCCGATAACTGCGCTTTGATAAGTCCCACTTAGTTTTGATGAGATAGTAATACAGAATACTTCATTCCCTTTTTCTAGCTCCTCCATATAAATCTCGTAAAATTGAGTTGGTGTTGGTTGGCTAGTTTTTGGTAATTTTTCAGCTGCTGACATTTTTTTATAGAATTCCTCTTTGCTTAAAGAAACACCATCTTGATACTCAATATCACTAATATTTACATAAAGTGGTATAATTCGTACCGGAAAATCTACTAATGAATCTACAAAGGGTTCATAGTCACTTCCACTATCAAGCAAAAAAGTTATATTCCTCATTATGCTTCCTCCATCTCTATTTACAATTAGGTGTTTTCAATCCTAGAGATCTTTGACTACTGTTTTCTCGATAAGGTTACCTTGTTTTTGAATAGCGTCCTCAATCTCAGTAATTGTTACCTTGTTTTCGTCGTAATTTAATTTTACCTTGCTTGCATTAAATAATACTTTAACGCTCTCTTTCTCCACCCCCTCAAGTCCACGTAGAGCATTTTCAATTTTTATTGTACATGAAGGGCAGCCTAATGTCTCTAATTTTACTGTAACTTTTTTCATAATATTCACCTCTTATATTTTTAATTTAAAACGTAATAAACGCATTCCATTTAAAATTACAACTAAAACACTTGCTTCATGAGCAAACATGCCAATTGTCATGTTCATCCAATCACTAAAAAATAAAGCACCTAACAAAATAAAAACTGTTCCAATCGCTATTACAATATTCTGACGCATATTGTTCATAGTTGCTTTAGCAAGACCTAGCGCATGAGATAGCTTTGTAAAATCAGAGTTTACAAGTACAATGTCTGATGTCTCAATAGCAACATCCGTACCACCGCCCATGGCAATTCCTATGTCAGCAACTGCTAAAGATGGGCTATCATTTATACCATCACCAACAAAAGCAACAATTTCACCCTGTTCTTGCAACTTTTTTATGTGCTCTGCCTTATCCGCAGGCAGCAGATTGCCATAAGCAGAAGTAAAACCAAGCTCTGCTGCGACACGATCAACTGTGCCTTGGTTGTCACCGGAAAGGATTGTAAGTTGTTTAACCCCTAAGCGTGTTAATCTTTGTAATTCTTCCTTAACACCTGGGCGAATCTGATCGCGAATGCCCATGATTAATGCTAATTTACCATCAATCGCCATTATTACTAGTGAATCTCCATTTTCTTCATAGCTTTTTATTGTCTTTTCTGCCTCAGAATCAATTATTACCGCTTTTTCTTTTAATAGGTTTTCATTTCCTACTACAATCTCTTTATTATCAACCATCGCCACAATACCGCCACCAGTTATTACATCAGTTGATTCAACTGCGAATAGCTCAATCTCACCGATATGTTTAGTTATGGCTTTTGCAAGCGGGTGATCAGATTCGCGTTCGACACTTGCTAAGTAACTAAGCGCAAGCTGGGCATCTGAAGAATAGATTACCTGGTCTGCGACTTCTGGTTTGCCCATTGTTAGAGTTCCAGTCTTATCAAAGAACATCGTGCCTACTCTGCTAAACTGCTGTGTTACTTCGCTCCCCTTTAATAATACATTATTTCGGGCTCCATTACCGATTCCAGAAACATTCGATACTGGAACACCAATCACCAATGCACCTGGACAACCTAATACTAGAATTGTAATCGCCATCTCAACATTTTTTGTAAATAACCAGATAGAAAAGGCAAATACTAAAACAGCCGGCGTATAATATTTAGCAAATTTATCGATAAACCTTTCGGTATCTGATTTAGAATCTTGCGCTTCCTCTACTAGCTCGATTATTCGACCAAATGTAGTGTCTTCTCCAACACGATCAGCTTTTATTTGTATCGTACCGTTCTCGAGAATGGTACCAGCGTAGACAAATGAACCTACATTTTTTCTGACAGCTAGTGGTTCGCCAGTAATACTCGCCTCATCAATATATCCCTCTCCTGTTGTTACATAACCGTCTACCGGAACCTTCGCACCAGTTCTTACCAAAAGTATATCGTTCTCGTTTACTTCATCTACTTCTATTTCCTTGAAGTTTCCATCTTCATCGAGAATAAAGGCATTTTCAGGAGCTAGCTCCGTTAGTTCTTTAATCGCTGATCGAGTTTTATTCAGTGTCCTCTGTTCTAAATATGAACCAAAGAGAAAGAGAAATGTAACAATTGCAGCCTCTTCAAAATTATTAATTAAAAATGCGCCAATTACAGCTATCGTAACCAGTAACTCAATACTAATAACCTTGACACGAAGTGCTTGTACTGCCTGTATCGCTACTGGCACAAGTCCAATCAGTCCAGCTATCAGCAGCGCCATATTTCCGATAAGTTCTTTTTGAAATCCGACTTTAGCAACTATGGCAGCTATTATTAGCAGTCCACTAATCAATGTGAGCCAATTCCGATTTCTATTTATAAAAACTTGCACTTAGCTCCCCCTCTCCTTGTTAGTAATTTTAATACTATAATCGATATTAATTTCTTTGTTAGAGCTTAATATACAGATATGAAGATTAGTGTTTATGACAAAAATTCCCTTTCACAACTCTTTCCTTATAAATACATTCTTCTTTTTTTCTCGCAATACTTTCTAAAAATATAATAACATCTGCATAGCTATCTCGATTAATGTTATAACGTGTCCATGACCCCTCCTTAACACCATCAACTAAGCCACTATCAGTAAGAATCTTCATGTGGTAGCTTA
Organism: uncultured Caryophanales bacterium; assembly: GCA_964480445.1. GTDB lineage: Bacteria > Bacillota > Bacilli > Tepidibacillales > Tepidibacillaceae > CAYZPB01. Next base: position 1,639 of record CAYZPB010000013.1, on the reverse strand, counting down.
AAGTTGACTGTGAAATATCAAACTCCTCAAGCAGGTGACAAGCACACATTTCGTCACAAGATAATAGATCAATAATTGTCAACCTTGTTTCATCAGAAAGTGCTTTTATTATTGATGCATAAGCAGAATATGACCCCTTCACAATAATACCTCCTCTCTAACAAAAAACCATATCGAGATTTCTCGATAAGATAAAAATAACACGAATATCGATGAATGTCAATATGGTTTCTATTAAATTATATTTTTTTTGGACCCTAGCCGGCTAATCTACGAAGAATAATAACTTTTAAATAATCGCTGGCTTTTAAAGCTGGGTTGATAGCGAAATCTTCTGGCAGCTTATATTCCTCAATAATCTTAAAGTGCTGACCTAACTCCATAAAAGTCTTTTTGATCTGAGAAGTAAAGCGCTCATGTGAAAAGCCGGCATGGTTAGTTGATAAAATTAAAACTCCATTCTGTGCCAATATCGGAATTATCATTTTCAGTAAGTCCGGATAGTTTTTTTGTACAGAAAAAACTCCTTTTTTCGAACGAGCAAAACTTGGCGGATCAATAATAATTAAATCGAACTGAAGCTGCTTACGTTTAGCGTACTTGAAATAATTAAAGACATCATCAATAATAATCTCATGGTTCTTTAAATCAATACCATTTATTATAAAGTTTGCCTCAGTTTTCTCTCTACTTCTTGTAGCTAAGTCAACACTAGTTGTGCTTACAGCTCCGCCAACAGCAGCTGCTACTGAAAATGCGCCAGTATAGGAAAAACAATTTAGAACTCTCTTTCCATTTGCGTATTTACGTGTAATTGCTTCCCGAATATGCCTTTGGTCCAGAAAAAGACCAACCATTAATCCATCCTCAAGGTCAACATGGTATTTAATTCCGTTTTCTTTTATCGTTAATGGAAATTTTGCGCGAATACCATCAACAAAAGTTTTTTTCTCTAAAACATCCGTTTTAAATCGCATAATTTGATAAATGCCTAAATACGAAAGCTGGTCCTTAATTTCATTAATAAACAACTCTCTGTGCAGATAAATGCCTTTGTTATACCAATCTATCAAATAATAACCATCAAAATAATCTATGGTTATCCCGCCGATACCATCGCCTTCTCCATTAAATAAGCGGAAGGCATTTGTTTCTTCATCATAAAAAAAGGATTGACGTTTGCTAATTGCAGCCGCAATTTTACGACTGATCATAGCCTGGTCAATTCTTTCATTATTTTTCCAGGTTAAAAGCCAGCCGACACCTTTATTCTGTGTGCCAATATAACCTTGAGCAATAAATTCTCCCTGCTCGTTAACTAAAACAACTCTATTTCCCTCTGCAGGCAATACAGTTGAATCAACTAAAGAATCAATAATAATTAACGGATTGTGACCAATGTATCTTTTCTGATAACTATTCTTAACAATTAAAGTACTTTCGTCTCTGTTCACTGTCACTCTCTTTTCTTTAGTTATTTAATTTGTTGAAATACTCTTCTATCATTATTGTAATCATAAATTGTACTATTTTCGATATCATAGTACCAACCGTATAATGTTAACTCGCCCTTCTCATATCTCTCTTTAACAAAAGGATAAGTTAAAAGATGATTTAATTGCACAATCACATTCTGTTG
>CAYZPB010000012.1:0-21706 GCA_964480445.1 uncultured Caryophanales bacterium | reverse complement strand
ATTCGGGAGCCAGTTCTTGCAGGTTAATAACGCGCGAGCGAATAGATTTAATTCCCTTAGATTTAATTTTATCCTCACCGACATTTAAATACTCAACCATCTTTGCAAAATCAGTATTAAATAAAATCGTCCCATGATGAAACGAGCGATCCTTGCGATGGTAAAATGCGTTACCAGATATTTTTTTGTCAGCTACCACAAGGTCATTTCGTCCAGAGAAAACAACTTCAATATTTAGCTTATTAAGCGCGGAAATAATGATACCAATTTGACGATCAAAATCGTAATGTTCTCTTGGTATAATGAAGGTAAAGTTCAGATTGCCAAGGTCATGATAGACGGCTCCACCACCTGACAGACGACGGGCCAATTTACCGCCCTCTTGCTCCAACCTTTCTATATTTACCTCACTAAAAGGATTCTGATTAGCTCCTATTACTACAGTTTTTTTATTCTGCCAAAGATAAAGAAGCACCTGCTCCTGTGTAAGGTGGTTTAAAAGGTATTCCTCATAAGCTAAATTCCGCCATGGGTTATTATTTGCAGACTGAAAAAAGTTAACTAATCTTAGCTTCATTTATCCTCCTTTAGATAGCATGTGTCCTCCTCTAGATAGCAAGGTTCCGTATGGATAGTGACACTTGTATTCGTAATTTCTTCACTTAGATCCGCCTCAATCTCATCACAGAGTTCATGAGCCTCACTTACTGACAGGTTCCCATCAACACAAAGATGAAAGTCAATATGTTTAGTTGGACCAGATTTACGCGTACGAAAGTTATGTATATAAATATAACGTCCCTGGTATCTTTCGATAATCTCGATAATCTCCGCTTCTTCTTCATCGCTCATTCGGACATCCAATAAAGGACGAAAAGCTTTAACACTCAAAATCCATGCCTCTCTTAATATTATAATCGCTACTATAATTGCAACTATCGAGTCTATAATATAGAGACCAGTTAATTTAATTATTATTAGGCCTAGTGCGACACCAAAGGATGTATACACATCAGATTTTATATGTAAGGCATTCCCCTCAAGTGCGACCGAATCTTCTTCGTCCGCCACCTTATAAATAAGCCGAGAGACAACAAGATTTACAACTGCTGAGAATAGCATTACAAGAATAGCCACAAATGTAATGTTAACAACAGATGGGTAAATAATATTAGTAACTGCTTCTTTTATAATCAAAATCGCAGCCACAAAAATTAATATGGCCTCAACAAAGCCAGTGATATTTTCGATTTTACCATGCCCGTATGGATGTTTGTAATCGGCAGGTTTAGATGAATAGCGAACCGAAAAGAAAGCCATAACCGAAGCTATCAGGTCTACTCCCGAATGAATTGCCTCAGAAATAATACTGACCGAACCAGTTATAATTCCTGTTATTCCCTTTACGACCATCAATGATGTATTAGAAACAATAGATAACAATGCATATTTCATTTTTCGATTAAAAACCATTCAATATCACCAACTCTGTTTTTTTAAAACAATAGAAGCTTACGTAATTCCTTCGTCTGTATTCTACTAACAGGAACCCTACTTCTTTCCTCATCTGCGACTACAAGTGAATAGGTGCCATGAAAAGATGGAGCCAGTTCCAAAACTTTATCAAGATTCACAAGATAACTGCGATGTGTTCGAAAGAAAGTTTTGCGATCAAGCTTTGCCGCCAGTGCACCCAATGTATAACGACAGATTAGTTTTTTGTCAAAAGTTTTTATAAACACACAATTATCCTCAGTATATACAAAAATAATCTCGCTTGCATCTACCATAATTAGCTTTCCCTTGTATTCAGCAGTTAAACGCGTAAGCTGCTCCCCTGCCTGCAAATTTTCACTTTCCCCCGCTGGCGATGTTGCTTCAGCTCCTCTACGCTTATGATAATCTGCAATTACACGCTCAATTGCACGGTCGAGTTTCTTCTGCTCAATCGGCTTCAAAATATAATCAACCACGTCTACATCAAAGGCCTCCAAGGCATAATCCTCATGTGCAGTAACATAAATTATTAGTGGGGGATTTTTCTCTTTCTTTATTTCTTTACCAATCTCGATTCCGTTACTTATTGGAAAACTGATATCAAGAAACACTAAATGATAATCAACAGCTTTAATCAGAGCTAGGGCTTCAACAGCACTTCCAGCTTCTCCAACCAGTTCGATTTCCGGATATTTGCTTAAAAGAAATCGCAGCTCTTCTCTTGCAGGATATTCATCATCAACAATTAATGTTCTAATTAGCATTCCGCCACCTGCTCATCAACCATTGCTTGCATGTAGGGCACCTTAAACCAAGCTTTTGTTCCTTGTAAATATTCACTTTCAATTCGCAGTCCATAATCAGTTCCATATAAGATTTTTAAGCGTTCATTAACATTGGAAATCCCTACTCCACAGCCAGTCCCATAACGCGGCTCAAAAACTTTCTTCATATCTTCTTCTAAGATGCCTACACCGTTATCCTCAACAGCAATTATTACCTCGTCGCCGACTCGTTGTGCAGATATCTTTATTACACCCGACCCTTCCATCGGTAATACTCCGTGCAAAATAGCGTTATTAACTAGTGGTTGAATTGTAAAAACAGGAATATTACAATCTTTCGCTGCGGGATCGATATCGAATAGAACACGGATTTTGCCGACAAAACGTGCCTCTTCTATCACTACATAATTATCAATATAATTAATTTCTTCACGTAAAGAAATAAATCTTCCACTATTACCTAACAGATAGCGTAGTAATGTTGAAAGACGGACTAACAAAAACCGAGCATACTCAGGGTCTTTAAGTATATACATATTAATTGTGTTTAAAGCATTAAATAAAAAGTGTGGATTTACTTGAGCCTGCAGGGCATCCAGCTGTGCCTCAGTTTTTAGCTGCGCTTGCCGCTCTAAATCAACTAATTCCAACTGTGTACTAATAATCTGCGCCAGACCTGATGCCAGACGAATAATATAATCAGGCAATCTACCATCAATTGTTTCATATAATTTTAAGCTACCAACAACCTCGCCACGTTTAATTATCGGCATGATTATTGCCGACTCCAAGGGGCAGTGACAATTTTTGTCCAGGCAATTAAAACCTTCCTTGCTACTTACGATTACACTTTCGCCCTTCTTAATAGCAGTTTTGGTCGCCGAAGTAACGATAGGCTTGCCAACCGGATGGTTCTCACAACCCTCGCCAATAAAGGCTAGTACTTTTTCAGTATCGGTAATTGCTACAGCAGCTACTTCGCTAATATCCTTAACAATTTGCGCAATAAATAGTGCCGACTCTTCAGTTAGCCCCTCACGCAAAGAACTTCGTGTCTGGTCTGTTAGCAATAAGTTACTGTCATAAATTAATTGTTTCATAGCTTACCTCCTTACATCGCTAATTATACCACCAATAATTGAAAATGTGGATAAACTCGCTGCTATTCACAATAAATAAATGCCGTTGAGTAGGCAAAAACAGCCATTCGCAATAATTTGATTTTAAATTTGAGAATTGCGTTTTACAATACGTATAAGCAAATGTTTTAGGAGGCTATGATGATGATAAGCGTACTTTCCAATTTAGTTAACGGCAAAAGTCAGTCTAAATTTAAGGCGGAAGCAACAGCTGCTAGTCGAGAACACTTGGCTCCACCAGCTACCGCTCTTGCAAAAGAGAGTCTGTTAGTTGATACAGATTTTGTTATCTTCGATTTCGAAACGACTGGCTTTAAACCACATCATGATGATCGTGTTATTTCGTTAGGTGCTGTCAGAATGCGTGGTTGCTTAGTCGACGAAAAAGATAGCTACTATCAGCTCTTTAATCCCGACCGCAACATTCCCTCTATAATTACACGCTTAACTGGAATTGACTATCAGATGGTAGCAGAAGAGCCAACATTTATTGAGCACTTGCCAAATTTTCTTGAGTGGGTGGGCAAAAGTCCACTTGCTGCACATATTGTCAGCTTTGATCTTTCATTTATTAATCAAGCGCTGACGGAGCATGGGTATTTACCATTAGTCCATCAGTCGATTGATACAAGAGAAATTATTATTCGTTTATATCCGCAGTTTACTAACTGTTCGCTGGAAGAAATTTGTACACAATTAGGTCTTTCAGCCGTAGGGCGACATAATGCCTTAGGTGATGCAGTGATTGCTGGACGAATTTTGGAAATAGCACTGAAGGAACTAGACAAAAGAAGAGTTCGAACTCTAGGTGATTTAAAAGATTTTCTTGCCTAGCTTCGACTTAACCCATATCAAGGTAGTTGAAAACTACAAAGACAAATATTGGAGGTGCAGTCATGTCAAAAAATACAGAAAAATCAAAACAGTATTGGAAAAAAAATGTTACCTTAATCGCCATCTTGTTATCCATCTGGGCCTTAGTTTCGTTTGGGTTTAGCATTTTACTAGCTGATGTTTTAAGCAAGGTACCATTTTTTGGTGTCAACCTTTCTTTCTGGTTTGCACAGCAAGGATCAATTTTCACTTTTGTGATTCTGCTCCTAATCTATGCGATTCGCATGGACCAATTGGACAAAAAGTTTAACGTTGAAGAGATCAAAGTACAGGATAATAAGGAGGAATAGACAATGACAGCTGAGGTTTTAACTATCGGATTAATCGTACTTACCTTTACTATCTACATCATTGTTGGTGTGCTAGCACGCGCAGTCGATACCAAAAACTTCTATGTTGCTGGCAGTAATGTACCTGCCGTCGCTAATGGTGCTGCTATAGCAGCCGACTGGATGTCTGCAGCCTCCTTCCTTTCCATGGCTGGCCTTATTTCTTTTCTTGGTTATGATGGGGCAATTTACTTAATGGGCTGGACAGGTGGCTATGTATTATTAACGATGCTGCTTGCACCTTATCTGCGAAAATTTGGGCGCTACACAGTTCCTGATTTTATCGGCGATCGTTATTATTCTAACACGGCACGTGCTGTTGCAGCAGTTGCAACGATTCTAATTTCCTTAACCTACGTTGCTGGTCAAATGCGCGGTGTCGGCATCGTTTTTAGTCGTTACCTACAGGTCGATATTGTAGTGGGCGTAATTATCGGTGTTGCAATTGTTGGTGGATTCGCAATTATTGGCGGGATGAAAAGTATCACTTGGACTCAAGTAGCACAGTATTTCATTTTAATTATTGCCTATTTAATTCCCGCTATCGCTATCTCAGCTCAATTAACTGGCAGCCCTTTCCCGCAATTTTCTTTCGCAGTATCAGACATCGCGGGCCGCTTATCAGATATCCAAGTAGACCTTGGAATGAAAAACTATTTAGAACCCTTCCAAAATTTATCAAAGCTTAATGTCTTTTTAATTGTTGCAGCTTTGATGTTTGGAACTGCAGGTTTACCACATGTTATCACACGCTTTTACACTGCTAAAAGTGTACGTGCAGCTCGTTGGTCTGGAGTCTGGGCAATTATCTTTATTGCACTACTTTATACCTCAGCACCGGCAATTGGGATGTTTGCTAAATATAACTTAATTGATAGTTTACATGAGCAGCCTATAGAACAAGTCATGCAAATTGACTGGGTAGAAAAATGGGAACACACTGGATTATTACAATTTGATGATAAAAATGATGATGGTATTTTACAATTTTCTGGTGATGATGCTGTTAATGAGGTTTTCATCGACCCTGACATAATTGTACTTTCAACACCTGAAGTGGCTAGTCTTTCGCCGCTCGTTATCTCTTTAGTTGCCGCTGGTGGCGTCGCTGCAGCGCTATCAACTGCATCTGGATTAGTACTTTCAATGTCTAGCGCCGTTTCGCATGACCTTTACTATCGAATATTTAGGCGGAATGCAACCGAGCGGCAACGTTTGCGGGTAGCACGGTTTATGATTTTAATTTCAATCATTGTCGCTGGTTATTTCGGAATTAATCCGCCAGGTTTTGTTGCAGAAGTTGTTGCTATCGCGTTCGGTTTAGCGGCCTCAAGCCTATTCCCTGTTATTTTCCTCGGAATCTTTTATAAACGGATGAATAAAGAGGGAGCAATAGCCGGCATGCTATCGGGGTTAACTTTTTCCTTAGTCACAATTGTATTAATACGCTCTGTAAAAATTCTTGGAACAGCTGAACCAATTATTGATAGTTTCTTTGGAGTCGAAGCGATGGGCGTCGGTGCAATCGGGATGATTATTAACTTTGTCGTTGCAATTACTGTTTCTCGGTTTACAGCTCCGCCACCACAAGAGATTCAGGAACTGGTCGAAAATATTCGAATTCCTCGTGAATTAGATATTGAAAAAGAGGCATAAGCTATTACAATGCAAGATAATGACCGGGAAGAGCTTCTCTTCCCGAGTCATTATATGATCAAATAATACTAAGCGAAAAAGGAGGCTATACTAATGCTTGTACTATCAATTCTTGGCGCTATAACATTAACCATCTATGTTTTCGTACGTTTTATTGATATACGGGTTGTCAGAAAAGCGTTGGGACTTACTTTTATTTTACAGCTCTTTTACTTAATTGGTCATTATCTCTTTTCATGGCCTTTCCCTGACTGGATAGCATTATTGCAGATTGCCGTCGTTGTCTTTTTAGGCACTGCTCTTGGCGTAGTCTTTGCAAAACTTTGGCCGATACCAGCTAAAAAGGGCTTCGAAAGGATTTGGCGGACATTACTAATTGTTATCCCAGCATTAGGGATTGGTGTTGTGCTGCAAATTCTTATGCAAGGCGCTGTAGCAACACAGGCAATCTATATCTTATTCGCATTAGCAAGTTGGTTGGGATCTGGCCATTTTGTACAGAAAGAAGAGGGGAATAAGAAGGAGGCTACCGCATGAAAGCGCAAGATTTTTTAAAACGAATTGACCCTTTCTCTTCTTTACCTGAGGAGATGCTGGAGTTTGTAGCTAGCAAAATCCAGCGCCGTAGCTATCCTGCGGATAGTTATATCTTTCATCATGACGACGACGCTAAAGACTTACTCTTTATAATTATTTCTGGACTTGCAGAAATCTCAGTAAAGAATAATAAGGGTGAGAGTTTTATTCTTGACTATCGTGGTGCTGATAGTTTCTTTGGTGAGACAGTTATATTATCGCAAAAGCCTTATGTTGCAACCGTTAAGTCAGTGACTGAGCTTGACTGCTATTTAATCAAAGGCGATGATATTAAATTTCTAATTAAAAACAATGGACAATTTGCAATTCAATTTAGTCAGATGGTAGCTGACCATTTTTATAGCTTGATTAGCAAAATACCTTCGGAGGAAGGTGTTATGCGCAGTATTATGACGGAGGAAAATAAAGGTGCACAGAAACGAGCTAGTGAGCTGATGAACTCGCCAGTCATTACTGCTAAAGCCACTGATAATATTGCCGAGATTGCTAGGAAAATGGCTCTAAATCATATTAGTAGCATCGTAATAGTTGATGATCAAAACCATGTAATAGGGACAATCACAGAAAATGAGCTTGTTGGCGATGTACTGGCTGCTGGAATGTCGCCAGAGAAACATCTTGCTTCGGAAATCTCAATTAAAGACCCTCTGCTAATAATGCATGATGCTTATTATTACCAGATTTTATTAGCTATGACTAAGGCCAAGGTTAAGCATGCCGTAGTCACTGAACAAGAACAACCGATTGGAATCATAACGGTTCGTGATTTAATTAGAGCGCGTAGTAGTGGTGTTATTAGTGTTATTGATCGACTAGAAACACAATCTAGTCTAGCAGATCTCGCTGAGGTTGGTATGGAGATTGAACAAGTCTTAAATGGCTTAATGATCGAAAGAGCACCAATTCCGGAGATACTAGATATCATCACTGAGTTCTATGACCGACTAACAAGTCAGGTTATAGATTTTTCAATTGCCGAGTTAATGACAGAATTTGGCCCACCACCTGTTAAATTCTGCTGGATGACCATGGGTAGTAGCGGTCGTCGTGAACAATATTTACGAACCGACCAAGATAATGCCATAATCTATGAAACCGTCACCGACCCAGAAGAGGCCAAGGCGGTTGATAGGTATTTTAAACGATTATCAGAACTGATTAACGATGGATTAATAATCTGCGGCTTTGCTCATTGCCCGGGGAATGTTATGGCTCGTTATCCAATGTGGCGTGGTAACACAAGTTATTGGTACAAAGAGGTTGCAAATTGGGTCAATTTCCTAGATGCTGAGAACATTCGTCTGCTCTCAATCTTTTTAGATTTTCGTCCGGTTTATGGTTTTTTCCCATTAGCTGAAGAGTTGCGTAACTTTACAAATAAAAACTTCAAATCCTTACCAATAGCGCTCAGCTTCCTAGCACAGGACGCTACATCAGGTAGGCTACCAGTAAACATCTTCGGTAATCTGTCAGGCAGTACCATCAATGGACAGCGAAATGTAATCGATTTAAAGACTTCACTTTCTGTTTTTCTTGTTGATTGCGTCCGTCTGTTAGCGATTAGTAAAAGTATTTTTGCCACCAATACGCTGGAACGGATTACTCTTTTGCAGGAACAAAAGGCACTGTCAGACGAATTAGCCAATTCCTTGAAGGCTGCTTTTAATACAATTATGCGCCTACGCATTGCTGTAAGTCTTGCTAAGCAGAAAGATAATCAGCCAATCGATAATTATTTGTCGCTCTCTAACTTAACGCAGTTAGAACGGCTTGAATTACGCGACACAATTAAGGCTCTCGAAACGCTAATCGCAATTGTCCGTGAAGACTTTATCCACGTTAAATAATAGACATAAAGTTTAGTTGACTATTCTTCATAACAAGCAACAATTTCACCAAAATAAATCGTGTGATAATCGTTATCATAAAGTTCTTCGATTTCTGGAGAAAGTATTCCAGCCGCATCCTCCGCCTGTTTATAAACGATTTTACATTCGTAATGCATATTGCAATTCCCCACTATTGGCGTTTCAACCACGCGTGATGGTAGGTAGTTCAAGCTAGCCAACTGCTCCTTGTCGCTATCTCGCCCCGACATAGTACCGCAAATTTTTAGGGCCTCATTCATTTTGCTATCAAAAGGAACGCTAACTGTGAAGTTATCCTCTTTTTCTATCAGATTGTAAGTGTAACGTGTCGGTTTAACTAGTACTATAAAAACAATTTTATTCCACATATGACCAATGCTACCCCAAGAAATTGTCATCGAATTTACCGTATCACCTGACTTAACCGTTAGGAAGGCACCTTTGTCGAATAAATGTTTGTATACCTTATCAAGATCTTTAGTGTAATCCATCTGTTATAAACCTCCCATTTAGATATATCTTTTTACGTAATTAATAAAGTGTGGAAAAGCAATTGCTGGTGCTTCCAGTGTCCGATCCCATCTTTTTACCCACTCTAATGAAATGTATTCCGAATACTTATCAGACTTCAATAACTCTAAGACTTCAGTAATTGGCAAATCACCGTAACCGACCATTTTGTATGAAACCTCATCACCTTCAACAAGCGAATCCTTAATATGAATATGTTTAATATACTTTTTCAGACGATCATAGGTCTCTTTTACCGGCTCATCCATATATCGATAGGGATGGTGTATATCCCATAGTACACCAATGTTTGGCTTATTAACCTTTTCTAATAAGGAGAACATCAGTTGTGAATCTGCAAATACACCATTAGTTTCAATCAGGACTGTTACATCGCGACCATCAGCGTAATTTGCTAATTCCTTTAAATTTGCTGCAACAAAATCAACATCAATATCCTCACCAGGGTATGGCTGTTCGTCGCCTAAAACGCGTACGTATTTAACACCTAGATTTTGCGCAAGATAAATATAATCTATCCCCTCTTTCATCTGCCCTTTTATATTTTCTTTATCAAAAATATAGCTTGCAGAGGTCAGACAGGATATTTCAATATTTTTCTCCTGCAAGGTTGACTTTGTCTTTTCAATATTCTCTGGCAGAAAAGGTCCACTATTCGGTGCATAAAGTTCATTTTCTATACCGCGAATTTCAATTCCATCATAGCTAAGGTCCTTAGTCATCGCCAGAATATCCTCCCATGACCAGCTTGGACATCCTAAGGTTGAAAAGCTTATCTTCACGTGATCACCCCTCCGTTTAAAAATATAGTCTATGCAGTCTCAATATCAGCCGCATCTTGTAGTCCAAATTTAACAATTGCTTTATCCTGCAACTCAAATTTCTTAATTTTGCCACTCGCAGTCATCGGAAATTCATCAATCATCCAGACGTATTTAGGAACCTTATGTCTCGCCATTCGCTCCAGTACAAAGTTTTTAATTTCTTCTTCCGTCCGCTGATAGTTATCTTTCAAAATGACACATGCCATTATCTCTTCACCATAGACTTCACTCGGTACACCGATTACCTGAACGTCAGAGATAGCCTCATTTGTATATAAGCACTCTTCAATCTCCTTGGGATAAATATTCTCGCCTCCGCGAATAATCATATCCTTAAGTCTACCTGTAATCTTATAATAACCATCTTCATCCATTGATGCAATATCGCCCGTATGCAGCCAGCCATCTTCATCTATTACCTGCGCAGTAGCCTCAGGCAGTTTGTAATATCCCTTCATAACATTATAGCCACGCACAACAAATTCTCCGTTTGTGTTCGGTGGTAAATCTTCGCCCGTCTCAGGGTCTACAATTTTAGACTCAATATTTGGCAAAACACGACCTACTGTATTCACACGATGTTCAATTGAATCATCAACAGATGTCATTGTGCAGCCAGGGGAAGACTCTGTCTGACCGTATACAATTGTAATATCATGCATCCCCAAATCATCAATTGTCTGTTGCATTGTCTTTACAGGACAAGGGGAACCAGCCATGATTCCGGTGCGCAGTGTTGAAAAATCATATTTATCAAAGTTTTCATTTTCTAAAATCGAAATAAACATTGTCGGCACGCCGTGTAAACCAGTGCACTTTTCGGACTGAATAATCTCCATCGCCTTAATTGGATTAAAGTGATTGCGCAAAACCATAGTTGAACCGTGCGTCATCGAAGCCATTGTTCCAAGCACACAACCAAAACAGTGAAAGAGTGGAACATGAATCAGCACTCGGTCTTTTTCCGTTAATTTCATATTATCGCCAATGCTCTTACCATTGTTTAGAATATTATAATGTGTCAACATAACACCCTTGGGAAAGCCAGTCGTACCTGATGTATATTGCATATTAATCACATCATCTTTATCTAAGGAAGCCTGACGGGCATCTAACTCCTCATCACTAACCTGCTCAGCCAACTCATAAAGATATTGCCAATTAAACATTCCATTTGGAGTGTCTTCATCTAAGTAAATTAAGTTTTTTAAATGTGGCAGCCGCTCAGACGATAGCTCACCAGGTTTGCTAGTAGCTAATTCAGGGCATAATTCGTTTATAATTTTTACATAATCGCTATCCTTAAAACCACGATTCATAATCAAGGTTTGTGTATCTGATTGTCGTAGTAAAAATTCTAACTCAAATATTTTATAGTTTGTGTTAACCGTTATCATGACTGCACCCATTTTGGCAGTTGCAAATTGTGTCAGAACCCATTCCGGATAATTAGTTGCCCAGATAGCAAGGTGATCTCCTCTTTTTATACCCAGAGCCATAAATCCTTTTGCCACGGTTCGACAGAGTTCATTAAACTCTTTATAGGTTTTGCGAAAATTCTTATCAGGGTCAACCAAGGCTTCTGTATCTGGATAAAATTCTGCAATTTTATCTAAATATTCTCCAATAGTTTCGTTCAGTAAACTCATAGTTTTCAACCTCCACCGTAATTTCTCTGCTAAGCATATTATCTTATACTATTATTTAAAAGTAGAGGTGTCAATAAATTCAGAATTATTTGACAATTTAAGTCTCTGGCTATAAAGCTAGTAGTTTTTCAATATAGACGGTGTTGTTGCCAGAATTGCTCTTTCACAATTTCTATCACAACATCATGATGGACAGTTGGCTCTGCTTCTTTAATTGCATAAAAGCGAACTGTAAAAAGACGACCACTCCAATTCATCATCTCTTTACTCCACTGAGTACCTTCCCAAGTATTATTGCCTTTATTTTGCAAGTTAGTTGAAAGACCGGTCCCAATTATTTCAACAAAAACACGCTCGGGGTCACCCTCGGTTACAGCTTCTAAAATTAATTCTTCGCCCGCAAAAAAGTGGCGCTCTGACAATGGGTAATTATCGGTCCCACCTCTAGCTTGATTAAATTGCTGACGATTCAAATTCCATTTATCCGTGTGTTTAACATACCCCTGGATACCAACTTTTGGTCGTGGAGGTGAAGCAGGAAGCTGCAAAGTATGTTGGAATGGTTCAGACCAGACGCCGTAGCAATCCATCACCACATATTTAATTTGGTATTCTCCGGGCGCAAGTTCTCTTGGTTTGCCATACACCCAATCGCCATTAACATCTTTATACTTAAAATTACTATTAATAATTCCTTTATTCTCCTTACTAAATTGAAAGTCTGGGTCATAGGACAGGTCCATCCATGATAGCTTATAGATCTGACGGTCATAATCATACTTGGTTATAGCCTGCAACTCAGCAATTGGTTTGCGATGGGCAATTATTTCTAAGTTAGCTATATTTGAATAGCCGCCATATTCCGCATGTCCAATTGGCTCATCTTTAACTCGACGATAAACTGTATAAAGGCCAGGCTTGGCAAATGAATTCTTTACTTGATCAGTGAAGCTCGTCACAGAATATTCTTTTTCTGCGCCTTGCTCTAGCCCCAAGGAATTATCAAGAAAATTTATATCATGCACATATTGGAGTCCTCTTTTAACAATCGGGTCCCCTTCATAATCGATATCAGAATATTTTAGTTCAAACTTCTCATTCAGTAGAATTGTTATTCCTGGCTCGATTTTTTGCCTATCGCTAACAATTTTAATCAATTGATCAATTATTGCAGTATTATCAGCATTGTTTTCTATAAAATAATCTGTCGCTAACTGGCTTGCACTTTGAGGCCCTCCAACAAGAATTGATGGTGCTGCTGGAAGCTGCTCACATATTTTTTCATAGTCAAGAACATTATTAACCTGCTCATCTGTGAAGTATATTAAATATTTGCCGCTTTCATCAATTAGATCAAGAATAAAATTCTGCTTTATTTCATTAGTAACTAATCCAGCATAATTCCCATAATAATCGTTAACCGTTACATATCTAGGCACCCATTCTTGCCAGTTGCGGGTCACAACACCAGAGTAAAATGCTGTATAGTAAATCGTCACATACATGTAATCTCCGACAACAACAGTATCTTTACCACTTTGCCAGGCGGAATCTTTATATAGATAACCAGAATAACCATCTGCATCATAATATAGTAAAGTTGGCGTATCGGTATTATGTCCAGATTGCCAGACTCCCTTATAATAGACTGAGTAGCTATAACCATCCCCTGCTGAAGTTACAGTGAAGCTGTCGGTAAATGAATGATATGAGCCTTCATCCACAGTGTAGGGGTAATTATGTACAGTGGTACGAGTTAGTGTTCCACTATAACCGTTTTCCAAGTAGTAATAACTTGCAGGGGGATAAGCGGTACCCGTTGCAAGGCTCTTATAGGCTGTCTGCTCTGAAACATAAGTCTTTAGGTCCCAAAACTCAATCAGCGCATTAACTCCCTTACGTCGGAAACTATTTATTAGTTCAATCCGCGAATCCTTTAAAAAATTTCTTGTCTCCCCATCAAGTTCCTCATCTAGTAAGATAGTCAGTTCAACAGTTGGTAATGTCCCTTCAATGTCGGTAAAAAGTTTAGTAACAGGAACTAGATTATCAACAAAGAATTCTCGCTCAATCAGCGTCTGCTGATAGTCGCTAGCAGAGATATGATCATCTATAGTTGCTTCGCCAAACTCTTCAGTGGCTGTAAAAACTATTTTGTAGCTACCCAGCTGTTCTGGCGTATAATTAAACGTGTCATCATAGGGTCCACTTGCCACAAGCTCCAAAATACCAACAGCAGACTGATAATAAATCTCATAATTTAGTTCGGCAATGCTGTCGCCATCAAGTGAGTTAGCTTCACAGATTAAATCCAGCCCCTCACCTCTTGCCAACAGATTCTTCCAGACATAAGCAATAATATCTGGGGGATAATCTGGAGATATAAAGAGATTGATCTGGTATTCTCGTGCACCGTATTGACTCTCCACAACTATTTCAATGATAATTTCGTCAGAGCTTTTGCTAAGAAATTCTTTGAGTCGATTATTGTTGATTCCATAGTACAGCGGCTCTCCTGAGCTACTTGTTATTTTAAATTTGCGAATTGTAATTGGCGTTCGCGACTGCAAATAGCTAGAGCTAATCGTTTCATCAGCGGTGACACGAATACTTCGATTCTCTTTGAAATCACCTGCAAGCCTAATCTGAGCATGGGGAACCGAATCATAGACTATAACTGCTGACTTATAATAAAAGCGTTCGCTGAGGGCATTAAGATAATTGATCGAATAATTATAAATGCGATCCTCTCTTATTTTTGGAAATTGGTAATTTCCAGTAAGAAAAAGCTGCTGCTCATTTGCATCTAAACGTCTTCCGTTAATCTCAACGTATTTCTCAACAGCTGCAGAAATATCGTTTTCCCAAAGTGTAAGGGCAAATCGATCAACATCTAAGATCTGTGATGGCGCCCTTACATTGAAGCTCACTCCCTTATTAGCTTCAATTAACAGCTCAGAATCAATTGCTCCAGTAATTATTTTGTTAGCAGTTGCATCTGCTCTGCCAGTATCGTTAGTTGCGTAAACGGCTTCGGCTTCCAATAAAAAGTGTAAATTAATACTATTATTGCTATCTAGCATGTCCTGATAACTAGCTCTTGGTAGCTCCAGTTGAAAAAGATAATAAGCTGTCTTGTTTTTGTCTCGAGCAAAGCCCTTGGCAAATAAGTCGATGCTGGTTAGACTATTTTTCAAAGTGAAATTCCACTCAGAAATATCTTTACGTGTGTAATAGATGGATTCTAAAATACCGTTATTAATATAGGCCTCATCATTAATCTGAGCATTAACAAGTATTTCTAAGCTTATGTTACCAGCTTCTGAGATAGCAACCGTAGCTATTTCAGCAATCGAGGCAGTAATCTCGGTCGCTTCCTTCTGATAGCGATCGATCGGAAAACTCTGATAATATATTTTATTGTTGTTTGCCAAGTGGAGCATTGTGCCTTGCCCACTACTGTAGGCTGAGGGCACGGAATCGATATTAATATAATGTAGAGGATCAAGATTACTTGTGCTGTCTCGACCATTCTGCGTTCCCTTGCGGATAAAATCCACACTCTGGTTGATCCATTTTGCTACTAAGCTACCTTCCAGAGTATTACTATTATTAATCGCAGTTGAATTGTAGATGCTTGGACTTATCCCAACAAAATTTTTAAAGACTGGTTGAGCAAAGCTAGTTGTTTGCCAAGGCTGAAAAATCCAGTTGCGCGTTAATAGATTATTATTACCAACTGCATCATCAGGAAACTCTAAATTATTTAACTTGCTTCCATTTTGACTATAGCCGTGATAACGATATTCACCACCATTATAATAAGCAATTCCCGTTGCGTTCTGTGTCGCCGCTTTAAAATCATTTGGGTAAATTGAACTATAATCACCATAAACAATTAGTGAACGGTTCTCCCATAATTCACGATTAAAATAATGTTGGTTCCCATAATTATCTAAAATATAATACGGGAGATTAGACATCAAAAGTTCGGCTTCTTTATATTGCTCCCAATTTTCTTCGCTAACCAACTGATTACCACCCTGATAGCTGGCAGCCGATACATCTATTATGCAAATAATAAAACATAGAACAATAAGCAGTGAAAAGCGCTTATACATTTGGTTTCTATTCCTTTGCTGTTTTCTCTTCTTTACGTTTGTTCCCATAGGTGAAGATTACACGATCAACCTGAAATGCAACTGTCTCATACTCTAATTCATCACGTTTTTTTATTTTATTTATTAATTGTCCCTCAAATAAAACTTCATTCCCTTTCGAATAATACTTGTCAATTAACTCAGCAGTATTATTCCAAACCTCAAAATCAATAAAGGTTGTCCTATCCTTACCAACCGAGACTGCGAGACGATTATTTATTACTTTTTTATCCTTGTTCTCCCCAACCTCTCTTAACTCTAAGTCAAATACAATCCTTCCTAATAAAGCAACCGTTAACATCAAACCACTCCTAAATATATTCTAAGTAAAAATTAAGCTTTTACTTACTCTTTATATTCGACAGTCAAACGCAAATACCTTTTTATTTTAAACAATAAAAAAAGCATAATCGATATTACTATCGACTATGCTCTCAGAAGTTAAATATTCTAATATTTGCTTGAAACGCTAGGTAGATCCTCAGGCTGTTTAGTAGCAGTTTTTAGCTGCTTAACTTTAGATTTCTTTTCAGTAGTTTCTGTTTCCACCAGTTCTGCACTTGGTTCTTCATTCTCTCTAGCAACCGCCAGCATTAACTTAATCCTATTTTCCTGATTAACCTTAGTAGCACCAGGATCGTAATCAATAGGAACTATATTAGCAGCTGGGTAAAGTTCTTTTATTTTTCTAATCATGCCTTTTCCTGCAATATGATTTGGTAAGCAACCAAAAGGTTGAGCGCAGATAATGTTTTCATAGCCATTTTTGATTAAATCAACCATGTCAGCTGTTAGAATCCATCCCTCACCCATTTTGCAGCCATGACCAATAACGCCGTCGACTAAAGAATGTACCTCTCTAAAGCGGGTAGGCGGCAAGAAAGTACTGTGGTTTTCGATTGCCTTAATAAACTTCGTTTCATAACTAATTAAATATTTAAGCAGAAAATCTGCCCCTACTTGTCTAACTTTTGACCCGCCATAAAGATTCACATCTTCTACAGGATTGCTTAAGCAATACATTAAAAAACTCATCAGTGTTGGGAGCATTACTTCGCAATCTTCTTCTGCTAGAAAATCTTCAAGGTGATTATTTCCCAGGGCTGAAAATTTGATATAAATCTCGCCAACTATTCCCACTTTTGTTTTATTAGTCTTTACTATCTCTATCTCTGCAAAAGACTTTACGATCTCGTTTAATGTCTTCTGGATCTGAGAGGGCTTGTAAACCCTATTTTTATGATCTTCTAAGTATTGAACCCAATAATCAATAACTTCTTGATGTTCACCCTTGTTCACTTCATATGGTTTTACTTGATTACTTAAATGCATTAGCAAATCACCATAGGTAGCTGCGATTACCGCTTTTCTCACCATCGGCAAGCTTAGATTAAAGCCACCACTTCTCCCTAAAGTTCCTAGGTGGAGTGCTAATACCGGAACCTGCTCCATCCCCATATTTTTAAGTGCCTTTCTTATTAAATAGACATAGTTGGAAGCACGACAGCCACCACCAGTTTGCGTCATCAGAAGTGCTACATTATCGACATCGTATTTGCCACTTTTTAAGGCGTGCATCATCTGACCTGTTGTCAAAAGTGCAGGATAGCAGGTGTCATTGTGGACCGCCATCAAGCCTTCGTGTACAACTTCTGGCCCCTCCTCATCAAGGATTTCTATATTATAGCCATCCTCTCTAAATACATTCATAATGATGGCAAAATGAATCGGTAGCATTTGTGGAATTAAAATCGTCTTCTCTTTGTGCACTTCTTCACTCCTTCCCTTGGTTCAGTGCTTCCATCAAACTACGAAGCCTTATTTTTACTGCGCCAAGATTCGTTATTTCATCTATCTTAATCTGCGTATATATCTTATCTTCTTTTTCTAAAATTTCTCTTACCTCATCAGTAGATATAGCGTCGAGACCACAACCAAAGGAGACAAGCTGCACTAAGTTCATCTTTGGTTTGTCAGCTATATAACGCGCCGCCGCAAATAGTCGAGAATGATATGTCCATTGATTAAGTACATTTGTTTTAAACTTGTCTACATCTCCCATAATAGCATCCTCTGATATAACAACAGCTCCTAACTGACATATTACCCGATCGATACCCTTATTAATATCAGGATCTGCATGGTATGGTCGACTTGCTAAAATAATAACTGGTAAGTCGTGCTCCTTAGCAAACTTCATATACTCTTTACCTTTTTCTCTAATTTTTTCTAAATAAGCATAATGTTCTTCAAAAGCCAGATCAGTCGCCTGCTTAACCTCATTTAAAGTTACGTTTATACCATGATTATTTAAAATAACATGTATCTTTTTAATAAAATCTTTCGGTCGATGAATTCCGATATAATCATAGATAAATTTAACGTCTTTAATTTTAGATACATTTGCCTGAATAACTTCTGGATAATAAGCTACTACCGGACAGTTAAAATGATTATCTCCTAATCCTTCATCTAAATTATAAGTCATACATGGATAAAAAATTGTATCTATCCCATCATCGATTAGAGATTCGACATGTCCATGAGCTAATTTTGCCGGATAACAGATTGTATCCGATGGAATCGTATGCTGTCCCTTTAAATATAGCTCTCGATTTGATTCAGGCGAAACAACCACCTCAAATTCTAATTCTGTAAAAAACTTATGCCAAAAAGGCAAGAACTCATACATACTTAGCGCCATTGGAATACCAATCTTTCCGCGTCTACCTGCAACAGGCTGGTAATTATTTAATAGCTCCAATTTATAATCGTAAAGGTTATATTCTGGTAGCTCATTAGTTTTAGCTAGCGGTCTACTACAACGATTCCCGCTGATATGTCTTCTGTTTCCATCAAAAGTATTAATAGTAAGTCCACAATTATTATTACATAGACCACAGCTTGTAGGCACAGCCTTATGAGTAAAGGATTCAAGTCTTTCTTTAGTTAAAATAGAAGAACTATCCTTCTGCCAGGTCTTCGCATATAGCGCAGCACCATAGGCTCCCATTAATCCAGCAATATTTGGTCTAATTACATTCTTATCTATTTCCAGCTCAAAAGCTCTCAAGACTGCATCATTTAAAAAGGTGCCGCCTTGAACCACAATATGTTCACCCATATCTCTTGCGGATGCAGCTCTAATTACCTTATAAATAGCATTTTTAACTACAGAAGCTGAAAGACCTGCTGAAATATCTTCAATCGTCGCTCCATCCTTCTGTGCCTGCTTAACTGAAGAGTTCATAAAGACTGTACATCTGGAACCCAGATCGACAGGGCTTTTAGCATAAACTCCTAGCTTAGCAAAATCCTCAATTTCATAATTAAGTGCTCCAGCAAAAGTCTGTAAAAATGAACCGCAACCCGAAGAGCATGCTTCATTCAAGAAAATATTATCAACGATACCATTCTTTATTTTAAAGCACTTCATATCTTGCCCGCCAATATCTATAATAAAATCAACATCTGGTCGGAACTTTTTGGCACCAGTAAAATGGGCCGTAGTTTCAACAATCCCATAGTCTATCTGGAACGCACTTTTAACAATCTCCTCACCATATCCAGTTACTGCACTCGATTTTATATTAATATCCGGGTATAAATTATAGATATCCGAAATAAATCCCTTTACCAATTCAATCGGGTTTCCTCGATTAGATAAATACTGTGAATATAAAATATTCTCGTCCTCACCGACAAGCACCATTTTTATCGTGGTCGAACCGGAATCGATACCCAAGTACCCATTACCTTTATAGTCAGTAGGATCCACAGTTAATACACTATTCTCCTGGTGTCGCTCCACAAAATCTGCATATTCCTGTTCGTCTTCAAATAAAGGTTTCCCATGTACAAAGCCATCCACATCATCGACTGTTAGTATTGACTCAATTGTCTCTTTAAGATTAACTTTATCCGATTTAGTTGACATGAAAGCTGCTCCCAAGGCAACAAAATACAATGAGTTTTCCGGATAAATCCCCTCTGTTTTTAACGTGTTATCAAAAGCTTTTCTCAGCTCCGGCATAAATGTAAGTGGTCCCCCAAGATAAACAATATTACCTTCCAGGTCTCGCCCTTGCGCTAAGCCACCAATTGTCTGGTTAACTACTGCGTAAAAAATGCTGGCAGCAACGTCCTCTTTCCGTGCCCCTTGATTTAGAAGCGGCTGCACATCAGATTTAGCAAAAACCCCGCATCTTGAAGCAACAGTATAGATTTTGTCATGCTTAGAAGCTAAATCATCCATCTTATCAATGCTAATATCTAGCAAGGTCGCCATCTGATCAATAAAAGCCCCAGTACCGCCGGCGCAGGAACCATTCATTCGCACCTCTAAACTATTAGTTAGAAATAAAATCTTCGCATCTTCTCCACCTAGCTCTATTACTACGTCAGCTTCAGGTATTACCTTAGAGACGGAAACGCGTGTAGCGTATACTTCTTGGACAAAAGGTATATTGCATCTATTAGCTAGCCCCATCCCCGCAGAACCGGAAATAGCGAGGCTAACGCTCTCTTCTTGCGCATATTCAGTCATAACTTTTGTTAATAAAGCAGCAGTTTTCTCGTTAATTTCTGAATAATGCCGCTCATAAGATTCAAAAATAATATTATCCTTATTATCAAGGACAACACACTTTAATGTTGTTGAGCCTACGTCAAAACCAATTCTCATCAGGACCATCCCTCCGTTATTTCATGAATTATATACTAGTTTGTTTTTTTACGCCAGCAGCATAGAAAGGCCCATCAACTGTTAACGTAAAAAGTATTCGCGCCATCTCCTCAGGAGATTCCTTCATGCCAGTATCCAACCATTGCTGAATTATTCCCATATGGGCAGAAGCAATATAGGCTACCAAATATTCGCCAGGCACAAGCATTTTCTTCTTATTGAAGGCAGCCTCATCAGACCCATTGCTAAATAAGGTCTCCCACATAAACTCTTTTAAATTAGTCTGAAAAGACAAATCTCCTTTAGGTCCTAACATTACCCTGAGGAACTCAGCATTTTTATTTAAACATTCAAAGATAGTAACTGCAAGTGGAAATCCGTGTGAATTAACTGGATCTGTGCCTGCGATAAAATCTTGAATGCCCTGTTTTGCAATTTTAGCCAGCTCTGATATTATTTCATCTCCATGTTCCGCTACCAAATCGCACTTATCTTGATAATGGGCATAGAAAGTTCCGCGATTTATTCCCGCCTTAGTAGTAATATCCTTTACGGTAACGGCTTCAAAGCTCTTTTCATCGATTAAGTCCACCAGAGCAGCACGAATTGATTCTTTTGTGCGAACAATTCGTAAATCCGTATTACTAACACTCATAGCTACTCCTCCTTAATTTATCAAACATCAATTCGTTCACTTATAGTTCACTTATAGTAGTTACACGATTCAATTACAAATTATAACATAACAAACAACTAGTTGTCTATTAATTGCTCTCTCATTGCTGCAGTTCATAAGAAATACTACCCTAAGGTAGTATTTCTTAAAACTATTCTACTATATAATCATCTTATTTAAGTAATTCTCTATTCTTTCTTAGCTTCTTGCCTAGCTTCTTTCTTGGCCTCTTTGGCAGCCTCTTTTGCATCTTCTTGAGCTGCTTTACAATCTTCCATTTTTTGAGTTAGTTTATTTAACTCTGTTTTTTCTTTTTCGAACTCCTTATTAAGCCCCTCTAATTCCTTTGACTGCTCAAGAAACTTTTTCTTTTCACTTTCTAGTTGTTGGCTCAAATGCTCGACATCTTTTTTCAAG
>CAYZPB010000011.1:0-23724 GCA_964480445.1 uncultured Caryophanales bacterium | reverse complement strand
ACCTGCGACCTCCGGGTTATGAGCCCGACGAGCTGCCAGCTGCTCCACCCCGCGCCATTGCCAATAAAATTAGAATGCTTTACAATTATACCGTAATCATTTGGTTAACTCAACCTTTTTATTATATTAAATTGTGATATGTTTAATTCACAACAGCACTAAGTTTACTATGTACTGAGTTGTTTGTCAAACTTTTAACTGGCTATTATTTTAGGGGGAGATAAAAATGTTTGCCGATTTACATATTCATACACATTATTCCGATGGACTTGATTCTCCTGAAGTTGTCGTTAGGAAAGCAGTTGATCAGAAGCTTCTAACAATTGCGATTACTGATCATGATTCTGTGGCAGGCATCACCGATGCAATTGTCGCTGCCAGTAAGTATGAAAATTTCAAGATTGTTCCAGGAGTTGAATTAAGCACAATGAA
The DNA here is from genome assembly GCA_964480445.1 of uncultured Caryophanales bacterium. GTDB lineage: Bacteria > Bacillota > Bacilli > Tepidibacillales > Tepidibacillaceae > CAYZPB01. Next base: position 23,292 of record CAYZPB010000011.1, on the reverse strand, counting down.
TAAGGGTCAGGATATCCATATTCTTGGTTATTTTATTGATTATAAAAGCCCATTATTACATAAGCAGCTGAAGGAATTACGACAAGCAAAAATGACGAGGAATCAACTGATTATTGATAGGCTTAACCAACTCGGCATTAAAATTACGCTAGATCAAGTTAATGCTAAAGCGATTATGGCAGATACAAGAGTAGGCAGACCACATATCGCACAAGTTTTATATGAAAAGAGTGTAGTAAAGAGTATTGATGAAGCATTTAGTAAATATTTAGGTGAGAATGGCTTAGCCTATGTTGAAACCGAAAGTATTTCTCCTGAAGAAGGGATTGATATTATAAAAAAAGCAGGGGGCGCGGCAGTTATTGCTCATCCCGGAATTTATAACGACGAACCTTTGCTTAAACGCCTGATTGACTATGGTTTGGATGGTATTGAAGTATACCACCCCGACCATAACAGACAGACAACTAGCACACTAAAAAATTTGGCTAAGAAGAACTCTTTAATTATTACCGCTGGGTCAGACTACCATGGCCTTCGCGATTACCAGCCCTTTCATGCAAGAATCGGTAGCTACACCGTCCCCAGCAGTCACGTAGAACAGTTAAAGCTAGTCGCAAACAAAAGAAAGAGAGACCTTTAGGCCTCTCCAATAAGGTAAATCTTTTTTATGTGTAATTAGCGTTTAGCCTTCAATCTCTTTTTCTTTTGGAAGCCAATGCTTGTCACCTTTGATTAGTAAAACCAGCAATAACAAACCGCTTAAGATCGGTGCAAGCCAAAACAAGGAAAATTCCCCTGTCTCCACGCTATTTGTGTATGCAAGAGGAACACTGCCAATTAATGCTAGGATACCTCCTGCGTAACCCATTATTAAAGCCCATTTCTTACGATAAATAACTCCTACTGTAAACAATCCCCATGCTGCAGCAGCAATCCAATTCAATTGTTGTGTAACTAGGAACAGTGGATCTGCGCTACCAAATTTAAACATTGTACCCACAATCTTATTAACACCTGCAGTTCCATCCATAAAACAAAGTACCATGGCAACTCCACCCAATGTTGCTAACACAAAATTCTTAAGATCAATTTTGTAAACATAGAGTAGTAAAACAGACCATACTACTAAGAAGGTTACAAATACTGGAATGTATACTGGGAAATACGAAATCATTAGTGGCCAGACTAAAGCCATCCAAGCACCTAGTAATCCTAGTACAGATGCAATTATTGAAATTGGAGTTGCCCAGGACTTCTTAGTGAAAAAACCAATTGCTGCAATTACTAACATTGTACCTGCAATCATTATTACGTCACTCATCGCTGGGAAAATCCAAGTAACAACCTTTACACCAGCCATATTATTAGCTTCTTTAAAACCAATTTTTAATGCGGGGTACTGATCCAAAAATAAAAATAAATTAACTGTTAGCGCAATTAAACCGCCGATTAGAGAAACAATACCACCAACTAAATATTTCCTGCTTAACTTATTCGAAACCAAGATAAACCCTCCCCTATTAATATAACTTAACTCTATTTTTATATTTATCTTCTCACCTTTAATACATTATTGGCGGGAAGATTAGTTAAATATACTGCAAATAAAAAAACAAAATATTATCACACAAAGTGAATAATACTTTGTTTCTATTTTGTCGTCCATGACTTTTGTCAAGCCGTTTCTATTATTAAGAAGCAACCTCTTCTAGTTCCTGTCGATCTACAATAAATATTTTTGTACGCGTAATTTCAATTAAGCCCTCATCAGCCATTTTCTTCAGCTCTCTGCTAACTACTTCCGGAACCGTATTAATGCAACTTGAGATAAACTGCAAAGTAAATTGTTGCCTATTGATAATATCATTTTTTGAAACATTAATTAGGAATGACGCCAAGCGGCGATAGTTATCTTTAAAAGCTAAATCATCAATTACGGATATGGCACTTCGTATAATCTCAGCAATAATTAGATACATTCCTTCCGACATGCTACTATCCTTTGTAATTGTCGGCAAAATAACCTCTCTGGAAATATAAAAAACTTTTGTATCACCAATTGCTTTAAGTGTAGCTGGGCTTGGCCCTCCATCAAAAAGACCAGGATTAATAAATACTTCTCCCAGCTCTAAAACTCTTACATGATAGTATCTTCCATGATGTGAACTTTTAGTAACTGAGACACTGCCACTTGATACAACATAGATTCCTTGCTTTTCTTTCTTTTTATCTCCTTCAAATAAAATGACATCATCATTTTTGTATTTTAATTCGGAAATATTTTCTTTAATAGTAATCCACTCTTCTTGGCTAAGAAACTTAAAGAAAGAAATTTGATTGAGATTTTCAATAGAGTATTCATTATTCGTATCGTTTCCAGTATTTCTGTTTGTTTCATTTTTTCTAAAGTTCATTGAAAATCCCCCTGTTAAATTATTGTAAGAGTGGCTTATTTTGGTTTAATAATTTATTTTAAAAGTTTTAGGACTGAATCCAACAGCTTGTTGGATGAATCCTTGGTCGACTTTTCACTCTTCTTATCTTCTTGTTTACTAAACAGATTGCCCACAAGGTCGGCAAGAACATTGTCACCATCGCTAGTAAAAATATCAAGAACAATATCTAGTACACCGCTCTTGCTACCACTGCCAACAAGACTGAGAAGAACCTGTGAAAGACTACCCGCATCAAGTGAACCCGCTTTTTTCTCTTGTCCTAAGGTGCCCATAAGTAATGGTGCTAGTTGGTTTAATAAGCCTGATACTTGGTTGTTGTTTAAACCGGATTCCTTAGCTAATTTATCCTCAACCTTCTTTGTATCAGCACCAAAAATATGTCCGATAATTTTTGATCCGTCTTTAGCATCTATATTTTTTAAAGCATTTTCTAAATTGCTTAAATCTTGGTTCTCATGTTGACTCAGGGCCTCTAACAAAGAATTAGCTCCTTCATCAGTACTGGAGTTTTTACCAAGACCCGCTAATAGAGTTGGTATTGCAAGTTCTGTTAACTTGGAAACTTCCTCTGGCTTCGCGTCTACAGTTTTGCCCAGCGATTTCTGCACATCGCCATCTAGAAACTGCTTTACTAATTGTTCAATCATTTCGATCACCTCTAACACTTATTTTTGTAAATATATATATTTATGTTATCACTCTTTATCGAGTTCCTCCACCTACACCGCCGCCACTGAAGCCGCCGCCACCGCCAAAAGAGCTTCCACCACCGAAACCAGATGAACGGGCAGCACTTGCAGCTGTGCGACCAGCAGCAAAAGCAGTTACATAAGAAGCTCGCATATAAGATGTTGAAAGTTGATATGAGACAAGCGCCTTTTCACTAAAATCAGTTGGAATCGGATAAACCTTCTCAAACTGCTCAATCGTTTTGTCAGCAATACCAAAAAGTGTGGCAAAAGTCAGGTAGTCTTGCCACAAAATTGCTTCAGAAATCCCTCTCTCTGCAATGAGCGAAAAATCTAAGAGAAACTTTTTAAATCCCATAATATTTTCTAGTTTCTGTTTACCAACTTGCGATAACCCCAACGGCTTACTCTGCTTAGATTTCTCGTAGATATATAATTCACGAAGTTTTTTTGTTCCTTCAGACTTGGCATCATTTACAATATCGAGCAGTTCTTGATAATTTTTTTTCGAATACTTTTCTAGTTCGCGTTCTTGTAAAATTTGGTCCTCGCCACTAGCGAGAATTAATATAGGATATAGGCGTTCCGCTGTGTATCCTGCACTCACTGGAGCTTTTACTAATCTAAGTGAAACGCTCTCCTTCACACTTCCAAAAAAACCAACACTTTTTTCGCTCATCGGCTCTAAGCAGCCTTCATTAATCAGTCTCAGGAATGCTGCACCAATCAGGTTCCCATCCTCTTTCGCTTGCCCAAAATCTTCCGCTAAAACATAGGCCGCTTCCATATCTCCATTAAAGGGAATCTCACGAAAGTAGTTAGCTTTTCTGTATAATTGTTTAATCTTTTTCTGTCTTTGATAAGCGTTTACGCCAAGTCTGCCAATAAGTCCAATGAATGCAGCGGCCACAAGTGCTAATATTGTTTTTATAAACACTGACGGTCCATTAGGCTCATCCGAGACAACCCCATCATCTGGTAAGATGCCATTATTCTGATCATAATCGCTATCAATAAATGCTTCTTCCATTACAGCTGTGAAAGGTTGTTCAATTACTCTTTCGGGGCTGATTAGCCCCTTGGCTAAACGAATCATTATTGTAACATGCTCACTCTTACTCGACATTGGCAAGTCAGTATAAGTATAAACATGTCCATTTTCCATGAAATTAATCTGCCCATTAAAACCAAAGGCCCAAATACCAGCATTATCTGGGTTAAGCGCTTTGCCATTCTTTAAATAAAGATCAACTGTGATGTCCGTCGGAATCGTATCCATCTCTGGATTGACAAACTGAAAGAGGAAACCGTCGTCATCAATGTAAGAACCAACTAGACCAGTAATCTCATAAGAGATAATATATTCTCGCTGACCATATTCTGAGAGTCCCCAACATAGTTCGTAACCTTCTATGGTCTCGACAATCCCATATTGACGATATTTGCTTGCAAAACTTCCATTGATATCCCAATTTTCCTTATAGCTATATGGTCCATTAAGATCACTGACTCTATAATTTTTAATTGACATTCCAGCAAGATTGTTGATTGGAATGTAACCTTCTGTTCCTTGATCGAAATAACCCTTCCAAACTTGTGTTATAATCGCCGAGCCATTGTCATTTAAAACAACCTCAATATCAATGTTCTCTACATTGTTTGCAGCAAAAACTACTGGTGTAAAAATACACAAGATGATTATCATACTTATAAGTGCCATGAATTTTTTTTTAATTGCTAACTCCTCCAATAACAAACAGACTTATCTCATGTCAGGCATGTCGGCTTTACTACTAACTGCTTCTAGATAATCACGTTGTGCAAAACCCAAAGGTGCTGCAATTAAAGATGTTGGAAACATTCTAATTGCTCGGTTTAACTTAGTAACAGTATCATTGTAGATTTGTCTGCTAGTTCTTACCATATTCTCATAAAGATTTACAGAATCCATTGTTGTTATATAGGTCTGATCTGCTTTTAGTTCTGGATAATTTTCTGCAATTGCCATTATTCTGCTCAGGGCATCAGTAATTAAGGTCTCCTGCTCCACAACCTCTTGTGGTGTAGAATCTCTTGTAATAGTTCTCCGCAGTTTTATTGTATCTGTAATCGCTTTGTACTCATATTCTGCGTAGCCTTTTGTCAAATCAAGCAAGGCATTTAGAGCATCCCAACGTGATGATAATTGTACACCGATCTGTGACATTGAATTATTTACATTTTCATCATAGGTAACCAATGAACGTTGTACCGAAATAACCCACAGTACAATAATAACAATTAATGCAATAATAATAGCTAAAAAATAACCCATCTAAACTCCTCCGTTCTAATAATATTGATAAAATATTATTCCTTATGTTTTATTATAACCAATGATAATGCAATTATATAGTAGTTTAAAACTAATTAACTCAAAATAAATTAAATAACCTATTGTTTATCACAGATACTTATACTATAATTAAAAAAAGTGGATTGTTCATTTTGAGCAATCTATATTTTAAATGAGTTTTTATATAAAAAGAGGAGGAGTAAAAAATGAAATTAAAAGACAAAGTTGCAATTGTTACAGGCGCTGCATCTGGTATGGGTAAAGCAATAGCAACACTCTATGCTGCCGAAGGTGCAAAAATTGTGGCGGCCGACCTAAACGCTGAGGGCTTACAGACCGTTGTTGACGAAATCGTCGCTGATGGTGGTACAGCAATCGCCGTTTCGACAAATGTTATGAAGGAAGAAGAGATTGAAAACATGATCAATGCAGCAATAGAAAACTACGGCAAACTTGATATATTAGTAAATAATGCAGGAATTATGGACAATTTTGTTGCAGTTGGTAACTTAACAAATGATCTTTGGGATCGAGTTATTGCAATCAACTTAACTGCACCAATGAAAGCATCCCGTCTCGCACTTAATATTATGAAGGAACAGAAAACAGGTGGGGTCATTGTTAACACTGCCTCTGTTGGTGGGCTTTTCGGAACAAGAGGCGGAACTTCTTATGTTGCCTCCAAGCATGGCTTGATTGGATTAACTAAAAATATTGCCTCAACATATGGAAAGTTTGGCATTCGTTGTAATGCGATTGCTCCTGGTGGTGTTAATACAAATATCGGTGCGACAATCACGGCACCAGATCCATTAGGTTATGAAGCACTTGCAAATGGGACTAATCTCGAGCACGCTCCTAATGGCGAGCCGGAGGAGATAGCACAAATTGCTTTATTCCTTGCATCTGATGATGCCAGCTTTGTTAACGGAATTACTTTGGTTGCTGACGGTGGTTGGACAGCAAGTTAGTTAGTTGCTTACTTAGTTAACAAAAAAATTCCCTGTTAGTTTAACTAACAGGGATTTTTATTATGCGCTCTCTTGTTCATTACTTTCCGGATCGATTTCTTTCATTACAGCTTCTTCGATATCATCTTTAATTTCGTTCATATCATCTTTTAATTCTTTAATACTCTCTTTTTCATCCTCGTGTAAATCCTTAGTAGCAGATTTAAATTCTCTTAGTGTGGAACCAGCAGCTTTTCCCAGCTCGGGTAATTTGTTGGGTCCGAAAATTATTAAAGCAATAACTAAAATCAGTATTAAACCTGGTATACCAATTCCTGCAATTCCCATCTCTCCACCTCCCTTTAAAACTAATTCGCATGTTATATCTTACTAAATATATTAAACTATAAATATTTGAAGATTTATCTGTGAATTTAATTGTACCCTATTAAAGATAATATTACCATCAATAAATCTGTTTCGCAAATATATATCGTACAACAACTGCTACCATCTAAATACGACATAATGTATAATGGAAATAGTTTAAGGGGAGGTGGAGAGATGAAATACAGTTTAGTCGTTCGAAACGATAAATTATCCTTAGAAACTGCAGCACGATTTAGAGAATATGCCGAGAAATATCAATTAGTTAATGACGAAAAGGAGCCAGCAATCGTTATCTCAATCGGCGGCGACGGCACCTTTCTCGACGCTTTCCAACAGAATCGCAGTCGTCTAGAGGAAATAGCCTTTTTAGGTATTCATACAGGTCACTTGGGATTTTATGCAGATTGGCAGATCAAAGATTTAGAAACATTGGCAGCGATGATTGCCGCTAATAACGAATTTAAAATTAGTCAATACCCACTCGTTAAGGTATTTATTTACACTACGGATTTTACCTATGAAATTATTGCCCTCAATGAATTCGTTGTAAAAAGTCTGAATAAAAGTTTAGTGATGAAGGTTAGAATTAACGATTTTGACTTTGAAACATTCCGCGGCGATGGTCTATGCGTTGCAACACCATCTGGCAGCACCGCCTATAACAAAAGTATCGGCGGAGCGATTATCCATCCATCGTTTGAGTCGATACAACTAAGTGAGATTGCTTCACTTAATAATCGCGTTTACCGCACAATCGGCTCTTCGCTTTTGCTACCAAAGGAACAGACAATCCAATTATTCCCAGAGTATGATGGAGAATTGTCGCTATCCTATGACCATCTTTATTTAAAACTTGATAAAATACAGTCGATTACATGCGCTGTTGCTGAAGAAAAAATTAGATTTATCCGTTATCGTCCATTTCCTTTCTGGAGTCGCGTTGCAAATGCTTTTATCGGCGAGCACCACAAAGATTAGGCTTCCTCACAGATTTTAATAAATTCACAGTTAGAACACTGCTTTAAATTTTTAGTGTAATGCCCATTGTCGATTGTCTGATTAATTTCTATCAGTATCTCCTCTAATTCAGACTCCCAAGCAATTAGCGAAGCTTTATCAACGGGAATTTCTTCTAGTTGGTTGTAACGGATGAAATATAGCCATCCTGCCTTTGGATTTTTCTTTAAATTTTTAAACATAGCTAGTGCGTAAGTCTTAATTTGCGCCATATATTGTTCCGAATTGATTACTTGATCTGTTTTATAATCAATAATCGTAAAACCATCACTATCCAACTCCAGGCGATCAATTAAACCATAGATTTTACCGTTTGCCAGTTGCAGAATAAATTCTAGTTCAACCATTATTTCATCCGCATCAGAGCTAGCCAAAGGACTTAGAGCATAGTTGCTGATAAATGCCTCTACCTCAAGCTTAAATGCTGCAAGTTCCGCATTAATAATTTCATCCTTCTCATAATTTATGTTAGCTACTTGTCGCTCAAAAAGATCTTCCCATTGTGCAAGTTTACTTGGTTCAAGTGTAATGCTCTCAAGCAAATCATGAACGATTATTCCCTTTAGCCGAGGAGTCAGAAACTTATTCCAGTGAACATCACCTGTTGCATCTTCTTCTAATTCATAATTATCATCAATCCTCGCTCTAAACAGCAAATCTGGAAAAAGTTGATTAATCTTTATAACATCAAAATAATAATAATATTGTGGACATTTCAAGTAACGGTTAATTGCTGTTATATTAAATAAGCGGTTACGGTTTTCAGCTTTAACAGCTTGTAAAAAACTTTTATCTATATTTGCAACAAGCTCGTCTTGCGGACTTTTTAGCGCTTCTGTAATTGTTTTCGTGATATCTACTAGTTCTTTACGGTCAGAGCTAAGCTGTGCTAGATCTATCTCTTCACTAAAGACTTGTATTTCTCTTGTACGCCCCTTTGTTGTGTAAGGCAGAGCATTACCTCTGATTTTGGAATAGTCAAAGACAGAGCCAAACCACTTGCTCCAAAGCGGACTGTCAAGGATGTCATCCTCATTGATCTCATCTTCTAATTTTCCTGAGAAAATCAGGCCGTTAATGGCACGTGTGGCAGCAACATATAATAGGCGGATTGCTTCCTCACGCCTTAATAGTTTTTCTATTTCATCAATTTGTATCCATCTTAATGGAGCTCCCAACTCCCCATTGACAAGTGGCACCTTACAACTTAATCCTTTTTCTAGGTCATAGCGTATAATTAGATTCCCACTGATCGGCCGTCGCGATAAATTAGCGATAATTACATAAGAAAATTGTAACCCTTTCGATTGATGAATATTCATCAATCGAACTGCATTATCCAGCTCCGATGAAATTGCTGCCTCCGTTATCTTCTCGTCATCTTCTATAATGCTTGCAATGCGCTTTCTTAATAGATTGATTGAAAATGGATTATCAATAATTAGTTCGTCGACGTATCTTCTGAATTTATTAAGGTTTGCAAGCTTTTGAATCCCATCCTGATTCGCAAGTAGAATCGTTATAAAATTCGTCTTGTTAACCCAGAAATCAAGCTGCTTGGTCAGCTTTGCACCGCTCCAATCCTCTTCCCACTCCGCAAAAATCTTAATAAAATTATCCAGCTTGCTAAACTCATCAGTAGATAGATTTATAAGTTTTAAATCCCATGATTTAACAGGTTCGCCTAATAAATTTCCCTTGGCTAGTAAGTACAATGTCTCATCGGTGATTGCTACCATGGGCGAACGCAGAATTCCCGCTAAAGCAATTTGGTCTGACTGGTTATCAAGGTAGTTTATTATATTTAATAAATCATAAATTTCCTGTTTAGCAAAAAAACCTCTGCCACCAACCGTAAAAAACGGCAAATCTAGATTTCGCAGTGCTTGCTCATAAAGCCTAACATTCGTCATCGCCTGAAATAAAATCGTAATCTCCTTTGGTTTTACCCCAGATTCAACCAATTCCTTAATTCTTGATGCAATCAATATCGCCTCACGTTCTTGCAACTTATACTCAGCTAATAATTCAGCCGCAAATTCACTATTTCCCAGCTTAGAGTTAGTCTTATCATCATGAACTGGTATGTATTCAACAGTTCCCAGCCCTGTTTCTTTTTTGCCATACTCTGCTTCCTCGTAAAAGTTAGGTGAGTTAGCGTCTATCGACATTATTTTACTAAAAAAATAATTAAAAAAATCAATAATCTCAGGCTGTGAACGAAAGTTAATTTTCATGGGAAGTATTGACCCACCTTGCCTCATTAATTCGCGTTCCATTTCCTTGAAGATGGTAACATCGGCGCCGCGGAAACGATAAATCGATTGTTTAGGATCACCAACAATAAATAGCCCGCCAGGCTTTATCTCCCCTTGATCATCAATCAACAACAGATCAATTAATTCTTTTTGAATTTGATTGCTGTCCTGAAATTCATCAATCATCAAATAGGAGATATTGGAACGCACCTCTGCTCTAACCCACTGATTATTACGTAATAAATGAATAAGATTAAGAATAATATCATTAAAATCTAACTTGTTTAGTAAAGCTTTTTCCACTTTGTACGCAGCATCCGCTGTTCTTAGTAACTTAAAAATCTCAGCAGTCAAATTTTGCTCCTGTTCTTGGTAGTTCTCAAAGGCATTGCAAATTTCCACGAGCTGTTTCGCATAGTTATTTAGTACTTGTCGTGGGCCGCGCGCGGCTTCTAGATAAAAGTTTCCGCCACTTTTTGTCGCAAGTCCGTTCGCAATCGCTGTGAAAACTTCAAAGTTAACTGACCGCTGATCGATAGTAGCGCGCCTTGCTCCCCAAAACTCCCTGAACTCCAGCATTTTCTTAGATTCGCCGTCGACGTAATATAAATTATCAGCAAGTTCTATCAGAACTGGTAAGCTAGTTAATACCTCGTCAAAGCCCTTTGCAAAGCTATTCTCTGTTAATTGAATTGCCTCGTCTAACTTAGTAACGTGATTGTACATTTTCCCATAAATCTCCACTAGATTGCTAACAGCTCTTTTATATCCGACTATGTCTAACCAGCTGAAGAGCCCTGGATTATTCAATTTATTATCTCCAGCAAGCGATTCTTTAAGTATTTTTTCTACTATATTTTTTATTACTCGTTTAGATTCAGTACCTTCCATAACATCAAAGCTTGGATCAAGTCCTGCTTCAATTGGGTATAATCGAAGAAGCTTAGCACTATAGGCATGAAAGGTTGCGATGTTAGAATTTTCTAATTGCAATATAATATTCGACCATAATTTGATATCCTTCTCATTATTAACAGCTATGGCCGCTTGCCTACGTTCAACGACCTTAGCGCGTACCCGATCTTGCATTTCATTTGCCGCTTTGTCTGTGAACGTAATCGCTACAATTTTAGCTACAATATTTTCGTCTGCTTGCGCTTCTTTTTCAATAATCCTAAAAAAACGTTCAACAAGTACAAAGGTTTTCCCTGACCCAGCCCCAGCTGTTACGATACTATTTCTATCCAAGGTATTTATTGCTGCAAGTTGCTCGTCAGTCGGTTGAAAACTCATATTGCTCCTCTCCCTTCATACTTTTTCCAGCGTGTTCGTTCTTTATTAACACGGCAGATTTGTTTCAAATTACAATAACTAGGACAGGACTCTGTTGGTACAACTGCAAAGTCACCAGATCTCAATTGCAGAACCAGTTCTCTTATTCGTTCTTTTGCTGCATCAACGAGCTCTTTCCACTTCTCTTCTTCATAACCACTATTTTTATTAATATTCAGCCCGAGCTCATCTTTAAACTTCATTTTCCACAAGCCTCTATTTCTAGAGCTTGTAGCTACATTATTAACATTTAGTCTGCCGATTCCATAATAAGCTGCGCCAGCTATCTTACCCTGCTCAATCTGTAAGAGCTCAGTTAAGACCAGCAGATAAATATATAGTTGCAAATCCGTTGCCCTTTCGATTGCTCTTTTATCGGGCAGACCGCCGCTTTTGTAATCATAAACTGTATAATAACCATTCTCAGAATGATCAATACGGTCAATCTTGCCACGTATCCTTACAGTTGTCTCGAGATAGTTTAACTCTAATACCTCAGCAATCGATTTTTTTCTATTGCTGCTATCTTTATAAAAGCCGAATCCATACTCTAAATATTTGGGATAAAAATATTCATTTGCTCGCTCACGCCAATATTTTTCATGCGATAAAACATTTTTTATATCTCTACTAATTTGAGAGAGTCCCAAATCTATAAAAATCGGCTCTATAAAGTGATTTGCAAATGCCCTTAACTGAGTAAATTCCTCTAGAATTATCTTTTCTACCTGATTTATATTGTGATCAATTTCACGATTAGTCAGCTTTCTTGCAGCAGGATCACTGTAAGCACTCATAATTTTTTCCAGTACCGAATGAAAAAGATTTCCCCGCAAGAGCGGATCAATCATCGCCTCTGGTTCTTCCCAACTACTTAATCTAAGAATGTTTTCTGCAAAAAAGGCAAAACGACAATGACTAGCCCTATTCAATTGAGTTGCACTCCATATTCTTTCGTCTATTTCTTTAGCTAATTTAATATTTCCAGCAATACAACCATCGTAAACAGAAAGCAAGTTGTTTTCTTTATCGATAATACTTCTAATTCCATAGTTAATCTGTAAAATGTCGTTAACATCATTTGTTTGTAAACTATACAAATTCATGGTGCTTAGTTGTTCTACCCCAGTCTCTTGCTGCTCTCGGTATAACTCATAGTATGTTCTATGCAAGGCTTGTTTTTTTGTTACGATATCATCCCAACTTTTCGGCAAAAGATCAGCTAGTTCGATTTTTTTACTACTGATTGTATCTGGTTCAAATAAACTAACTACTTCATCTAGAAAACTTGAAATTAAATTCTCTGCTCCCTCTTCATCTTTCGCAGGACATAGTAAATACAGACACTCAGTTGCTGCATTAACGACCTCATAAAAATTCATTTTTTCAATTGAACTATATTCACTACTAGATTTCAGAAAAAAACCAGCATCAACTAGAAATTGATAGTCGTTATCCTTAATTAGCCAATCCTCATTTCTGTTTCTTGGAAAGGCACCCTCTAATAGCCCAACAATAAAAACAACTTTAAACTTACGGCCATAAATCTGATCTGGTCTCAATAAGGTAACACCACTACTAGCCTGATTAACTCCACTGAATTCTGTTAGTTCACTAAATCTCTTTAAAAGAATAATCCAATCATTAATTGATAATATTTTGGTGCTGTTATAGATTCTCTCACGATTCTTTAATGTATCCAGTAATTTCATAAACTCTTTGTAGCAAATTTGCTCGAATAATCTTGTTTCGTTGTTTAAATTGTTTAGTGCTTGATTGCTAATTTTTTGTGCAACTTTATATTCTTTAATAAACTCTACAATAAATGAAATATAATCCCGGTGAGTGCCCTGTTGGGGTACTTTATCTATCAAGGCATATAACTGCTTCATTGCTATAGTTATTTCCGTTAATTTTTTATTGCCAGAAGCATTACGCTCATTCATCCGTTCATGCCAAACTGACATATTTTCTGGTGCCCCTAATTCTATAAACAGCTCTTTCATCCTATGTCTAAATTCACTATTATGATTATTTAAATTTTGCTGATAAATTAAATCAACCCACCGCTCCTTACTCCCAGCCTTCACCTTAAAAATATTTTCTAGTAAATTGAAATAGGCGCTATCATTTAATTTTCCAATTTTACTTGCATTTAAGGGTATTCGCGATTCTGCAAAATTATCAATAATAAGATTCTGATATTCTGATATCGGTTGTGCTACTATCGCGATTTCTTCTAAGCAAATTTGACCTGTCTTTAAGTGTTCTTTAACGCGCGCAGCAATTTCCATAATCTCCTGCTTAGTGCTTGATGTATAAACAAGCTTTAAACTCTCATCAGCCGGCATTCTTTCTCCGTATGCTTTAAAAATGTTTTCTGTCAAATAATCTAAATCTTTTGTTTTTTCAGTTGTTTCAATGTTGTCTCCCGTTTCCTCTAACCTCTCTAAACAGAAACCAGCCTTAGTTAATAGTGAAACAATGCTGTTTCTATGCTGTGCCATGACATCTCTATTCTCGACAGTTAAAAAATTGACATTAACAGAAATGCCTGTGTTAGCAAACTCGCTTAAAAGCTGAATCTGTACAGGCATTAAATCAGTAAATTGTTCAAGAATAATTTTATCAACATTTAGATTGCCCGCTCTAGCTTTAAGCAGCTCAGTTGCGACAATATAACTATCCCACTTATCAAAAACAGAGTTTTCAATCAATAATTCCTGATAGCCTTTGTAGATTTTTATTAGCTCTAAATATTTCCGTTCAGATAAATTCCAAAGCCTAGCTAGAATAGAAGGAGTAATCAATGCTGCTTTCAGCTCCAAAATCCAATCTAAAATTCTCTCGATACTTCCTGGTTGGTCAACCACCTTAAAAAAATATTGAAGTTCATTTTTTATAATGAGCTCCCCCAATAATATTTGCAGGAATTCAATTTGTTCGATTCTACTTAAGATCGTATTTTTCTTCTTTGGTTGCAGCTCTCTTAGAACTTGATCAAATGTCATCACATTTACCTTGTTTAGCAGTAAGGGATCTAATTGATTAAGTTTTTCTTTAAGCGGAAAAACAAGAATATTATTGGGCACAATATAAAATACCATTCTGTCATCGTCAGCTATTTGTCGAAGTCCACTACCCAGGTCCATTGATTTATAATATTTGATTAATTTTTTCATCGCTTAGCTCGCCTCTATTTATATAATTATCTTATTTTCATTTTATTGTTTTTACAGCTTAAATACAACGACTCGCATAATCAATTCTTTAATATATGTATAAATTTATTATTTTTATAGCACAAACCTTGTTCTAATAGCTGTTATTTTAAATGTTGCATAAAGCTAAGATTTTTTATGTATTACACTGCCTGAATAATGTATGATAGCTTTTATCCTTGCTTTTAAGTTAATTTGGACTAATACAAACTTATTAGTCAATTTTTAATAAGTCGAAGTCATGATAAGATGTAAATGTTATCATAAAGAAAGGAGTTTGATTATGACCTCGAAAAGTGATGCAATTATTCCATCTTCTATTAATGATTTTAAAACCTTCAAACTAAACGGCATGTTACGGGATGTAAAAAGATTGTCCAATGATGAGTTAATGCTTGTCAAAAAAGAAATTGATACTATACTCTCCTACGAGGAGCAATCACTATATGAGTGATAAAAACTTTTCTCTACATTCTCTTATCGAGTTGTATAAAACGCTAGATGAGTCGAAAATTTTACTTGAAGATATTATTGATAAAATTGGTCAGGAACATTACAACTCACTTGCTTCATTTCCTCCAGATATTCAGAAAATCGTTGAAACTACTCTTAAACTAACACCCGAACAAAGAGCTACACTAATGCAATTCATTGAGTCCCTGAAAACCGAATAAGAACTACCAATTAAAATAATGAGCTTTGCTTATCTGGATTGATTCTCCATTTAAACAAAGCTCATTTATTATTGATTATTTAATTCGAACACTCTTACTATGCTTTTGCTTTTTTCCTAAATAGCGGCTGGTCCTTAGCCCAGAGACGCTCTTTAAAGATAAATAGCGCAAAGAATATTATAACGCCTATGACCGGTCCATAGAAGAATTGGGAAATATGATCTTGTGCTATGGAGTCAGCATATGCAACTGGGAATCCACCAGCCATTGCAATGATTGAAGCACCTAAAGCAACTGGCCATACCCAGTCTTTTCTATAAACAACTGCAATACATACTACTAAGAATGCAAACGCGCCTACCCATAAGAATTGTTGAACCAATTCGAACATAAGTTGATCATTTACATTCATTTTTGCAAAAGCTTTGTGCGGAGCAGCTGGTCCAGGAACACCCTTTGTTGCTGCTTGCATTTTAGCCATTTGATTGCCGCCCATCACTTTGTTTAGAGCAGCATTACCGTTCATGAAAGTCATTACAAATGAAATACCAAATATTAGGCTCATAATCCAGACCTTAGCTTCAGTTTTGTGTACATAAACTAAGAGTACCAAAAATACGATTGCACCAATAAAGAAAGTACTAAAATGAAATGGTGCTAAACCGACCATCATTGGGAACATGGCCATCATCCAGCCACCGAAAATTGTAATAACGCTACCTATAAATGCGGAAATAAATGCCCATTTCTTCTGATAAAAATAACCCACTGAACCTACTAGCATAAGTACTCCAGCTAGCATTAGAAGTCCAGAAAATAATGGTTGATGAATGTCTTGCATGATAACACCTGGTATCTTAGCAGCATCCGCAAAACCTTTTAAAATAAGTGAATAATTGTCGAATAAAAACATTATAGCAAGAATTGGAACAGCAAGACCCGCAATTCCAGTGACAAAACCAGCTACAATATTTCTCTTTTCAATCTTTGCCACGATAAGTTTTCCTCCTTTGATAAATAAAAATTAATTAGTAAACAAAACTTACTTAATTTCTTCGAGTTTCACCTACCCTTCAACTGAACATAATTAAGAGAACTCTTAATCAAAGAAATCTCATACTATAAAAGTAAGCTTTATTTATGAATAAGTCAAGTCCAATTTGTTGCTAATCTGTGTCTTGTTGATTAATAAGATTAATAAGCGGCATACAATTATCCAGTGGATCAATTTAGCGTCGTTTATAAATTTCTGTATAGATTAAATAGGAGCTGATTAATAATAGTAAAGCGGTGACAAGAAAAATATTTTTAAAACCAATCAGGCCAGCAAATAGTCCTCCCAGAATCGGACCCAACAAGTTACCTAGAAAACTAGCGCTACTACTGTAGGCGTAAGTAGTACTTTCCAGCCCAATGGGCGCATGTTTTTTGATAATTGAATTAATGGATGGCAAAATACCACCCAGTGCAAAACCAAGCATAAAGCGCCAAAAAATTAATTGCCAGACATTTTCTGAAAAACCTTGCGGGACAAACAAAATGGAGGCTGCCAGCACTGAGAAAAGGAGAACAACTTCTGGCCCCTTTCTATCACTAATTCTTCCTAGCTTCGGAGCTGCAAAGACATTTGTTATCCCCGCCGATGCAGCAATTAAACCAGCGAAAAAGGCTACTCTACCCCCTGGGGGATTTAACTCTAAGACAAATAATGAAAGTATCGGATTGATGTTCATAATAGCAAACTGAACAATAAAGACAATTAAGAATACTGTTACTAACGGTTTCGTACTCATCACGAGGTGAAAATCAGCAACCATGCTTTTACTCGCTACAGAAGAGTCATAACTAAATTCTTCTTTTACGGTAAAGAGAACAATAAAAGATGCAACCAAAATTAAAATACCCGTTATAATAAATATCTGATTATAGGTGACATACTCAGCAAGTATCCCACCGTAAAGTGGTCCAATGATCGACCCAGCAACAGCACCTGAGTTAAGAAGGCCTAGTGCATAGCCCGTTTTTTCTTTTGGTGTGTTTGTAGCCACTAGAGCAACAGAAGCAGGGTTAAATCCTGCCACAAGCCCGTTTAAAAACCTCAGTAATAGCAACTGATAGACATTTGTTGCAAAACCCATCAGAATCGTTATCAGCGCCATTCCAAAGCCTGAACGTAAAATCATAATTTTACGTCCATAACGGTCACCAAGCTTACCCCATAAGGGAGACACAAAAAAAGCGCTGAGAAAGTTAATGCCGAAAATCAAACCTGCCCAAAGACTAACTTCAGCTGCAGAACCAATATTCATGTTTTTATCGATATGTAAAGGCAAAAACGGCATTATTGAAGTCATTCCCGCCATAAAAATAAAGCCGGCACTCCATAGGATATATAAATTTTTTCGCCATAATTCCATAAAAAACCCCTGCTTAGATTTCAATTTTATTGCAACAAAAAGGTATTCTAATTAGTGTAACTGATAAACTAATCGAATACCTTTTTATAATATTATCACTTAATTTTCTTTTGTAACCAAGCTATCTGAAAAATGTTCTACTAGTTCAAAAACCAAAGATCGTTCTACCTTCTTAACATAGTCTAACTTTTCTAATCTATTCGTAACTTCTTCATATTCATCTTTGTTTATATAAATAATCGCGTATTTCAATTTCTTAGATATGTAGACTAGATTACCGATTCTTTCCAGTCTCCGATTGTTTTTCACATCAGTCAACCAGACAATTAGGCCTATTCTTTCAGCATTCATGAAACATGCTCCTTTTTCAATTATTATTAAATAATATCATTTCCCAACCTTTATAGCAAACTTCAAATAACAAAAAGAAAGACCACTTCAAGTGGCCTTTCTCATCCATACTCTGTATTAGAGTGTTATTTACCCAACATTTCGTTTATTCTATCCTGATTATTGTCAACCCATTCTTGTGCTACAACGGCTGGGTCTTTACCATCTTTTCCTTCAGTTTTAAAGATCATTTCTTCAATCTCGTCTACTCCAATGCTCCAGTTTTTAAGGAAAGCATATGCTTCAGGAGCATTTTCTTTTAAATCAGTAGCTGCAAGTGTGTGTACTTCTGAAGTTTTGTAAAGGTTGGCTTCATCTTCTAGAATTTTAATATCCCACATCGCAAACATTGAGTGTGGACGCCAGCCAACAAACAAAATTGGTTCTTCATTAGCTATATCTTTAGTTGCCTGAGCCATCATTGCAGCCTCACTAGAGGTAATATACTCTAAATCTAAACCATAGTGCTCGATAACTTCTAGAGTAGTTTTAGTAATACCGGCACCTGAGTCAATACCGACTATTCTACCATCAAACATGTCCTCATTCCCAATTAAATCTTCAATAGAATTAATATCCTCTAGATAACCCGGCACTACTAAACCTAGCTCGCCTTCATAGTAACTTACTGCTACATCATCAATGTCAGCGCCATACTCAGCCCAATAGTCGGCATGAGTATGTGGTAACCAAGCATCTAAAAATAAGTCAATATCTCCTCTAGCTAGACCAGCATAGACTACTCCAGCATCGGCATTACTCATAGTAACGTCATAACCGAGATCAGTTAAGATAATATTTACGACATGACTTGGCAGAAGCGTGCTTGTCCATGGCGTTACACCCATAACTATTTCTTTAGTCGCTACTCCATCTCCATTATCACCATTATCACCGTTTTCACCATTGTCACCACAGCCAACTAATGCTATTGACATAACCAGCACTAAAGCTAAGGTAATTATTATAGATTTTCTCATTATAAATCATTCCCTTCTTATTAATATTTACTTCTTTTGCTTATTCCCTCAGTTAAGCGGTCAAGTACAATTGCAAGCACAACAATCCCTAAACCACCTACTAGACCAAGTCCGAAATTAACCCGAGTAATCGCTCCATAGACAATCTCACCAAGTCCTGGTGCCCCAATCATTGCTGCAATAACCGCCATTGAAAGTGCTAACATTATTGTCTGATTAATACCAGCTATAATGGTCGGCATCGCCAGTGGAAACTCGACCTTTCGTAATGTTTGCCATGAAGTAGAACCAAAAGCTTTGGCAGCTTCAACAACATCTTCTGGCACCTGTTTAATACCTAAGGTTGTAAATCTAACTGCCGGCGGTGTCGCAAAAATAAATGTAGCAATTACTGCTGGAACACCACCAATTCCAAAAAGTAAAATTGTTGGAATTAAATATACAAAACTCGGTAAGGTCTGCATAAAATCGAGAATCGGCCTGATAACACTATTCGCCCGATCGGACTTAGCCCCCCAGACACCGAGTGGAATACCAATTAAAATTGAAAAAACTGTAGCATTAAGTACAATCGCTAAAGTCTGCATCGCAGGCTCCCAGATATCTACTGAACCTATAAACAAAAACCCTAAAAAGGTACCTAGTGCTAATCCTTTGCCCTTAAGCCACCAAGCTAGCAATACAAAGATAATTGTAATCACTTCTGGCGGTATCCAGATTAAAAAATCTGTAAAGGCATCTAATATTACGCCGAAAAAATCTCCCAGCCTATCAAAAAAATCACCAAACTTCGGCATAAACCAATCTTTAACAAATGTATTAGACCATTTATCTAAAGGTATATAAAAATAATCCATTATTCTACATCCTCCTCTTCATCTTTCAAGTATAGGCCCGAGAGAATTGAAACACGGACTATAATCCCTACCAATCGGTCTTCTTCAACAACTGCAATCGGGTATTTAGTCTCAGCTGCTATGGGTATTAAATCTCTTAAAGGAGTGTCCTTAGTTGTTGTAAAAAAATCTTGGTTGAGAATCTCTTCATTCCAAGTTTTATTTCTTACTGCTTCCAATGCAGCATCAATTGTCAATAATCCCTTTAGTCTTCGTCCTCTTTCTACAACAAAAATACTAGAAATTCCAGCCCCTTCCATCCTTCTAATTGCAACTAAAGCTCCATCTCTCCAATTAGTAACGACGTCTGGTTTTTTCATAATATTTTCCGCGTTTAACACCTTCGAACGATCAACATCCTCAATAAAGCTTGATACATAGTCATCCACTGGATTATTTAATATTTCATCAGGGGTGCCTATTTGTACAATCTTCCCATCATTCATAATTGCAATCCGATCTCCAAGCTTAAGTGCCTCATCTAAATCATGCGTAATAAACAAAATGGTTTTCTGCATTTCATCTTGCAGTACTAATAACTCATTCTGCATCTCTTTCCTAATTAAAGGATCAAGTGCGCTGAAAGCTTCGTCCATCAAAAGTATCTCAGATTCGTTTGCAAGAGCACGTGCTAAACCTACACGTTGCTGCATACCACCACTTAACTCTGATGGCATACTATTCTCGTAACCATCAAGCCCAACATTTTGTAATGCCACCATTGCTTTTTCTTCTCGTTCAGCTTTATCAATCCCTTGAATTTCTAAGCCGTAAGCAATATTGTTTAAAATGTTGCGATGTGGCATTAAAGCGAAATGTTGAAACACCATGCCGATCTTATGTCTCCTAAGCTCCAGCATTTCCTTACGATCCATTTTAACAATATCCTCGCCATCAATGAAAATCTCCCCGCTAGTCGGTTCAATTAATCGGTTTACCATCCTAATCAGAGTCGATTTCCCACTCCCAGAAAGGCCCATAATAACAAAGAGTTCGCCTTCGTTAACCTCAAATTCCGCATTGTCTACGCCAATTGTAGCACCAGTCTTTTTAAGTATCTCGTCCTTAGACGATCCTTCTTTTAACATTTTTAATGCATCATTTCGATTTGGTCCGTATACCTTGGTAAGAGCGTTTGTCTTAATTTTAACCTTTTCCATATATTGTTTTACCATCCTTATCTACGAAAATACTTAATTACCATTACCTAACTAAGTATAACCGTTAATAAAAAGCTTCGCAAACCGTATATTCTTGGTTAAATCAGTATAATCTTAAGGGAGTCACCTCCTTTTTTTGCCCAAGTTCGTTAGACCCCGATATGCTTTTACATGCTATTACATCCTCTTGTATACTCTCTTATATTAATATATGTATACTTTACTATAAAAGTTCTTTTACATATAATCAGATTATCGACTAAACTACTATTTATAGGCAGAAAAGGAGAGACGTAAATGAAGACTAACCGTAGTGCACCAGATTTTTTTCTACTTATTTTAACTATTGCTTTGGTCGGTTTTGGTATAGTCATGGTCTACAGTGCAAGTTTTACAATCTCTTACTGGGAGCATAATGATAAATGGTACGTAACTAGCAGCCAAGTTATTTATGCGATTATCGGACTTATCTTACTGTTTATTGCGATGAACTTAAGTGTTTCTTTTTATAAGAAATACTTTATAGTCTTTCTTTTTTTATCATTAACCTTGTTAATTTTAGTTTATGTTCCAGGAGTTGGTGCAGTAATAAATAATGCTAAAAGCTGGCTAAGTGTTACATTAGGCGGTAAAGTATTTACCATTCAACCTGTCGAATTTGCTAAAATTGGATTACTTTTATATCTATCGGTACTATTAACTAAAACGCCTGATAAGATCAGAAGTTTTAAAACGGGTTTATTGCCATCTTTAATTGTAATCATAGTCTTCTTCTTATTGATAGCAGCCCAACCCGATTATGGCTCCGCAATGATTTTAGTTCTTGCTGCAGGTGTGCTATTAATTACAGCTGGTGCTCGCTGGCTACATATATTTGGTTTAATGCTTGCAGGGATAGCGTCACAATTTCTGTTTCTTTTTGTTACTGGTCGGACAGAGCGAATTGTCTCCTTTTTAGACCCTTGGGCGGATCCATATAATGACGGCTATCATGTGATTCAATCCTTGATTGCATTCGGAAATGGTGGTCTCTTTGGAGCAGGCTTTGGACAAAGTATTCAGAAGTTCTTTTACCTTCCTTATCCACATTCAGATTTTATATTTGCGGTTATCGGTGAGGAATTAGGCTTTGTCGGCATTGCCATTTTTTTGTTAGTATTTATGCTTTTCCTCTGGCGCATAATTGTAATTGCTAGAAAATCAGCACACCCATTTGGCATGATTTTTGCAACAAGTATCGCTGCACTTTTTGCCATCCAGGCTATATTTAATATTGGTGGTGTTACTGGTGCTATTCCTATAACTGGTGTTACACTTCCCTTTATTAGCGCAGGCGGATCCTCACTCATAACCAGTATGATAGCTGTAGGTATAGTTCTATCAATCTCACGAGAAACTAGTGAGAAAAAATAAACCCCACCTTTAAAATAAATAAAGGTGGGGTTTATAATTGCTACCTAGAGGTAGGGTGCCATTTTTGCCATTAATTGAATTCGATTTGATATATCACCATTTTTAATTTGGGCAATTATATCATCAATTACCTCTTGTGTTACTTTTCCGTCTCCTAGTTTATCCTCAAGATTCGGGATCGCAATATCTAATAAGTCCTGAGCATCTTTTGATACAGCGCCAGGTTCAGCTGGCCCTTCATTAGTGTCACCGCATGCTGTTAAGCTCATTGCAATCAATACAACCATTATAATAAGTAATAGCCTTTTTCTATTCAATGCAATACCTCCTTTTAAGTCATGCACTTAAGGACTATTTTTAAAAAAACAGCTTTGCCATATCTGCTATGTCAAAGCTGTTTAAAAATTTATTGTCCTGTCATAATTGTTTGTAGCTCTTCGATGCTCATGTCGCCATCGCCAACTTGTTGAATAATTTCATCCATTCTTTCTTGAGTGATGTCACCATCTCTAACTTTAGCAGCTAAGTTTGGTACAATCATGTCAACCTTAGGTTGGTTATCAGGATCTGAAGCTGTGTAAGTCTTTGGCTCTTCTGCACCATTAGGCTCCTCTGCACCATTAGGCTCTTCTGCTCCATTAGGCTCTTCAGCAGGATCTTCGTCGCCATTACAGCCAACTAAAGCAAGTGAGAAAACTAATGCTAAAGCTA
>CAYZPB010000010.1:0-24536 GCA_964480445.1 uncultured Caryophanales bacterium | reverse complement strand
AGTTCAGCGTCCCCAGATTTGCACCGCTTTTGCGGAAATAGATAAATTTCCCCTGAATAAAAACCTGCGTAACTGCATTAAATCGGCTTTTATTCTTTTTAGCGCCACTTGCAAGAAGAGCGACCTTTCCCTCTTCACGCGTAAATAGGGTAATTATGCGATCACCCTCTGCGTAATCTATCGATTTTATTACAATCGCTTCAACATTAGTAAGCATTAACCCACCTCAGTCGGTTTCTAACTCTAATACCTTTAAGTAAAGCGCGTTCTCATAACGTTTCTGCATCATTTTACAAGCAATTTCATAGGGAACAGTAATATCTTGGTTAAAACCGTCAGCGTTCACATGACAGCCACCACCACAAAAGTGCCGCACCCAACAGCTTCTACATGCTTGCTTTGTATATATATTAGTATCACGTAACCGATTCATCATCAGTTTATTCGTGAAACCATCATCTAAGTTGCCAATCAGCCATTGTCGATTACCAACAAACTGGTGGCAAGGATAGATGTCCCCCTCAGGCGTAACCGCAATATAGTGATATCCTGCACCACAACCAGTAATTCGCTTAGCATAGCAAGGTCCATCGTCTAATTCTACCTCGAAATGGTGAAAGTGGAACTCCTGATCTGTTCCTAAACGATCCAAATATGCAGCGGTTAATCGATCATAGCTTGCATAAATTTTTGGCAGATGCCCTGACTTCAGCGCATAACGTCGATTTTCTGGCAAAATAACTGGTTCAATCGAAATACGTTTAAAATTTTGGTCTGATAAATGCAAAACATCGCGATCAAAATCGAGATTCTCACTAGTAAAAGTCCCGCGATAATATGTATAAACCCCCAGGCCATAACGATTATCCTTACTACCTATTCTTTTCTTATTTAGCCGCCGGTACTTCTCCATCAGCAGATCATAAGAACCTGACCCATCGGCAAAAGGTCGCAACAAGTCATTCACCTGCTTGCGCCCGTCAATACTAAGAATCAGATTAATTTGTTCATCAGCAATAAACTCTGCAATCTCCTCATCAAGCAGAACCCCATTTGTCGTTAACGAAAAATTAAAAGTTATGTTCTTACTCTGTTCTAACTCACGAGCGTAGGCAACCAGTTTCTTGATGACCAAATAGTTAAGTAGTGGTTCGCCACCAAAAAAATCAATCTCAAAAAAAGTATTATTAACCGCCTGGTTAACTAGAAAGTCTATTGCTTTTTTTCCGGTCTCAAAACTCATGTTAGTCCGCTCTTGACCGTATGGCCCCGTTCCGGCAAAACAATAACGACAGCGCAGGTTACAATCGTGTGAGATATGTAGACACATCGATTTAACTGCGAACTTATCAGGATCATACTGCTCAGTAGGTAGCCTTCCCTCAGAAAAAAGTACTCCAGTTGCAACTAACTGCACAATCTCTTCGTACGCCTCACGAATCAGCTGCTGATCATAGTCAGGGGTCAAATTCTCTAGAATAGTTGGTAGATCATGCTTTTGATAAAGTTTAATTATTTGCTGAGCTAACTTGTCAACAGTAAAAAGTGAATTGCTGTTGACATCGAGCACAATATTTTTGCCCCCATAGGTAAAGGTGTGCACCTGCCCTGGAACATTACTCTCAGGATTACTGTTCATTAATCATTTTTCCTTTCTGCTATTTCTATTTGCCTAGCTGCTAACAGGAAAGCCGAGCAATAGTTTAGCACTACAGACTCGGCTCAATCTCTACTAACTCCGATTAAAACTATTTGTTTTCGACCTTCGTATAACAAATAATATTACTAACTGTCATTGAGGTTTTACAAGCTGACTGACAAGAAGCTGAACACTTATCACAAGTACCCGATTGCATTGTATCTTGTAAACGATTTCGTGCAATCACTTTAATATGTTTCATAATTATCTCTCCTTTATACTACTTGTCATTATAACAAAGATTAATCAATTATGGTATAGCCTAATTCCTTCAGTAAACGGTCTTGGTTTCGCCAATCCTCTTCTACCTTGACCCATAATTCTAAATAAGTTTTAGTGCCAAGTAATTTTTCAATATCTGCACGTGCTCGTTGCCCAATCTCTTTCAACATACTACCATTCTTGCCTATTATAATACCCTTTTGCGAGTTGCGTTCGACATAAATAATTGCACTAATTGCAACTGCTCGAGGATTGTTATCACCGCGCTTCATTGACTCAACGACAACAGCAAGCGAATGAGGAACTTCTTCACGCATCACATCGAGCAACTTCTCACGAATAAGTTCAGCAACAATAAAGCCCTCTGGGTAGTCTGTCGTCTGATCCACTGGATAATAGTTTGGTCCTTCAGGTAAAATTTCATAAATATGATTCATTAAATTCTCTACATTGTCTCCGTACTTTGCCGACAATGGTATTATTTCCGTAAAATCTGCCCGGTCACGATAATTTTCAATAATTGGTAGCAAGGCTTCTGGCGCTACTAAATCTATTTTATTTAAAATTAAGTAAAATGGAGTGTCCTTAATATTATTTAGTTGCTCAAGAATAAACTCTTCACCCGGACCAAAGTCCTTGGTAACATCAATTATATACAGAATTAAATCTACTTCTTTTAACGATGTTAGTGTCATATCCATCATGTAGCTACCTAGCTTAGATTTTGGTCGATGTATCCCTGGTGTATCAATAAAAACAATCTGCCCACGCTCAGGGTCTGTATGAATTGCTCTAATCGTATTCCTCGTTGTTTGCGGTTTATCTGACATGATAGCGATTTTGCGACCCATAATCTGATTTACAAGTGAAGACTTTCCAACATTAGGACGACCGATTATTGTAACAAATCCTGATTTTAAACCTTGTTCTTCCATTTTAATAATCTCCCTTCGTTAATATAATTTATATTTTTACTTAAAAGAAAACAGTGTACGACAGATAAAATCCACCGATTGAAATTATGATATTTTGTAGAATAACTATCCAATGTACTCTTCGATAGAGAAAATAGATGATTGCTACAATTAGACTTACAACTAGCCATACAGTTATGTGCGGATGAACTACTGAGAGTAAGGCTATAAAGTAGAAAGTAAGGCCAATTAATATGTGCGGTTGATATTTTTTCCCGAAGTGATACCAGACAGTCTTAACTACATAAGTAAAAAAGATTAAGGCAAGACCTTGAAGTGAGTGAAAAGCTAATGGTTCTGCAGGCGTTCTCTGCCAGTCGCCGGAAACAAGTTCTATAAAATAGGGAACTACGATAATTAGCCCAATAAATGCTACAATTAAAACCACAATAAATACTGCACCAGCTGCTGAATCTTTTGCATGCTTAGCTAAGTCGTCATAATCTTTCATTGCCATATCAACAGCACTTTCAATCGCTGTATTAATTATTTCTGCCGCTATAACTATCGCAATACAGAATGCGACAATCATTACCTCCGTTGTTGTAAAATGGAGACAAAGACCGGTTATAATAATTAACATAGCTGCTATTAAATGAATTTTCATGTTCCGTTGAGATTTAATAGCATAGACAATACCCTCACTAGCGAAGCGAAAGCTATCAGCAAGTCCTCTGATATATGCTAGTGTTTTATCTTTTCGTGACATCTAGTTCACCTCTTAATATTTAAGCTTGAAAGTAATTTTTCTTGCTTAGCAAACATCTGCTCTCTTGTATCGTCTGTCTGATGGTCCTCACCAATGAGGTGCAAAAAACCATGTAAGGTAAGAAAAGCTAGCTCACGCTCGGTTGAATGGCCATATTCCGCAGCCTGACGGTAAACATGCGGCATCGAAATAATAATATCTCCTAATAAATTCGGCGGTTCAGCTATGTTTGCTTCTAGGTCGTTTTTGTCTAGTAAATACCGCTCAAAATTTAGCTCCAGTTCATCTTCAGTCTTTTCATTCAGGGCGAAGGATAGAACATCAGTCGACTGATCAATACCACGATAGTAAAAATTCAGTTCGCGAATTAACGCTTCATCGACCAATGTAATTGCCAACTCACTATTATTGACTTGCTCTTCCCTAGCCGCAGCCTTAACCACGCGCTCAAGTAATTCTATTTCTGCCTTAGTAACCTTATATTCTTCTTGATTATTAGTAATCTCTATTTCCAGGTTCAACTTCATTTTCTCCTTCGTTTTCAGCTAGCTCCAATTCCTCTGGATACTCTATCCGCGAATGGAAAATCCCCTTCAAATTTTCAAACATTGATTGAGAGATAATTTCTAATTCCTTAAAGGTCAAGTCACACTCATTAAATTGATTATCAAGCATATCTTCCTTAATAATTTTTTCAATAATTTCTTCTATTTCCTCTTTTGATACATTAGTCATGGATCGAACAGTGGCTTCTAGTGAATCAGCAATACCGACAATCGCTGATTCCTTGGTTTGTGGCTTCGGTCCTAAATAACGATAATCATCGATGTCAACTGTCTCACCTAGCTCCTTTGCTTCTTTTAAAGCTTTATTATAAAAGTACTTTAAAACAGATGTACCATGATGCTGTACCGCAATATCTTGAATCGCAATTGGTAATTTATGAGCACGAAGCATTTCTAACCCATCCGTCGTATGCGCGATGATTATATTTTTACTGATTATGGGTGAAATTTTATCATGAGGATTATCAATATTGGTTTGATTTTCAACAAAATAGGATGGCCGTTTTGTTTTACCAATGTCATGGTAATAAGCTCCCACCCGTGCCAGCAGGCCGTCAGCACCAATCGCTTCAGCAGCAGACTCTGCTAGATTACCAACGATTAAACTATGGTGATAGGTTCCTGGAGTTTCAATTAATAGTTTTCTTAATAGCGGATGATTTGCATTAGAGAGCTCAGTTAGTTTAACTGGTGAAAGCACTCCAAAGATTGCTTCGAGTAAAGGAAGCATACCAATCATCAAGACTGCTGAAATCAGACCATTTAAAATCCCAAATATGGTTGTCTGTAGCATCTCTGTTGGTGAATAGTGGTGTAGCGTCAAAAAGATCACTGTAAAGATCGCAGCCATATTTGCAAGGGAAACAACAAGACCCGCAATAAATAGCGAGGAACGTTGTTTAATGTGTTTCATCGCAAAGCCACCCGCAATGGCCCCGATTAAGAGCACAAATCCATAGCGGAAGTCAAAAATCATCGTCTGATCCATATTGAAAATAACGCTTGCAATGATTGCGAGAATAATGCCATCTACAATCGCAAAGCGCAAACTATATAGTATTGTAACAAGCATTACACCCAATGCTAAGGGAGCTAAATAACCCAGTGCCGGATTCTCAACTCCTTTATTCATTAAACCTATCAGAACGAACATAGTGACAACAGTAATATTGATTACTAAAAGCATCAACAATTTCGCATTGTCTTGATGAATATAAGGGTGCATTCTGCGGATAGTGTAATAAAGTAAAAATGTTAATAAAATACTTAATAGTACCAAGCCAAGATAGGGCCAAATGTTAGTTGAATCCTTTAGCAAGCCAGCATCCTTCAACCGTTCATAGGTGCGAGTATCGACTATCTCGCCTTCAGTTATTAGAAGCTCATCTTTATTGATATAAACCGGTTCAACTGCATCAACAGCCGCATCTCGATTAGCCTGAGTAGTTACAGCATCAAAGAAATAATTAGGTTTAATAAATGCTTTCAGAATGCTATTGGCTATGCTGGTAACAACGCTATCAGTATCATACGGGTTGTCCGCAATCAGTTGCTCTGCCTGTTCAAATGCTAGCTCAATTTCTTGAATTCCAATGTCTTCTGCCATTACAAGGTCCAGGGTTGTGATTGAAATATATTTTAAATTTCTCAGTTTCTCATCTGTAAGCGAAACTAGCTGGTTTAGCTCTTCTTGCTTAAGAAATCCTAATTCAGCCACTTCCTCGTAAAATTCTACCTCCGTCATCCCCAACTCTTCTAAATCATGACCGGCAGCAAGCTGTTCACGGCCCTGTTCAATTGCAGTAAACAGTTGATCTAAATTACGTTTTTGGTCATTAATAACAGTTGCATCAACGCTGTAAACATCGCGAACGCGGTCAGAGGCTTCCTTCCTTAAACGTTCAGTCTCCTGTTCTTCAACAATCTTGATCGGTGAATAAAGCGTAACATTACTTGGTTCGCCCACCGTCAATTGATAGGTTGTCGGGATAACAAAAAGCATTAAGAAAAAATAGAGAACTAAGGCAGAAGTAAGATAAAGTAAAAGCCTGATTAGCCTATTGCTTTTCCAACCTGCTAAAATATTTTTTAATAATAAATTTCTCTTCTTAGGCATCTAGACAACACCTTTCAGTTATCAAGTCTTACTTCTTTTCGCGCTCATAAGCATTTATAACTTTTCTAACTAAGCTATGCCGTACCACGTCAACCTCAGTTAGATAAGCAAAACCAATATCAGCTACATCATCTAATACGTCAATTGCATTAATTAATCCAGATTCTTTTCCCCGTGGCAAATCAATCTGTGTAACATCGCCGTTTATAACCATTTTAGAACCATTTCCTAGACGAGTTAAAAACATCTTCATCTGCTCACTTGAGGTATTCTGCGCCTCATCAAGAATCACAAAAGAATCATTCAAAGTCCGACCACGCATATAAGCAAGTGGAGCAATCTCTATCAAACCGCGCTCTAAATAACGATTTACATGCTCAACTCCAAGTAATTCAAATAGCGAATCATAGATTGGCCGTAGATAAGGATCAACTTTCTCCTGCATATCACCTGGTAAAAAACCCAAGCTCTCACCCGCTTCAATCGCTGGTCGCGTTAGTACAATTCTCTTGACCTCTCCATTTTTAAGCGCCGCAACCGCCAATACTACTGACAAAAAAGTTTTCCCTGTTCCAGCCGGACCAATCCCGAAGACAATATCTTTCTCGTCAATCAAGTTTAGATAATGTTTCTGTCCGATTGATTTAGGCATAATGTCCTTGCCATTATAGGTTGTAATAATCTTTTTGTTAAATAGCTCCAGCAGCTCGTTAGTTAAGTCCTTCTGTGCCAATTCGATTGCATAGTATATATCTTTTCCACTAAGCAGATAACCTTTCTTAATCAAAGTCAACAAAACCTCAAGCATATGAGCAACACGGTCAACCTCTTCCGGTTCCCCCGTTAAAACTATATACTCGTTTCTTGATAGAATCCTCACCTGAGTCTCTTTTTCGATGATGTCGATATGTGTCTCATTTAAGCCAAAAAGCTTTAGACGTTCAGTGGAATCCCAAATATGTAATTTCTTAGAATATGGCTCTGGTAACAAAAGCTTTCAATCCCCTTTTAAATTGTATTCGTTTGATTTAGTAATTTTATTATACAACAAACTACAATTATTAGTATAA
Source organism: uncultured Caryophanales bacterium (assembly GCA_964480445.1). Taxonomy (GTDB): domain Bacteria; phylum Bacillota; class Bacilli; order Tepidibacillales; family Tepidibacillaceae; genus CAYZPB01. The sequence goes on along the minus strand of CAYZPB010000010.1, from coordinate 17,180 downwards.
AAAAAGGCGTATCACATCGATACGCCCTATTTGCACTCTATAGGATAAACTCCTGCACAATTCTATTAATTGTTTTTCCATCTGCACGACCTTTTACTGCTGGCATTACTCGACCCATTACCTTGCCAATATCTGCCTTAGTCGTTGCGCCTACCTCGGAAATAATTGCAGCAACTATCTCACGCACCTCTGCTTCAGTAAGCTGTTCAGGTAAATACTCTTCAATAATCTCAATCTCTGCTGCTTCCTTCGTAGCTAAATCCTCGCGATTCCCTTTAGTAAATTCTACAAGCGAATCTTTTCTCTGTTTCTGTTCGCGCACGAGTATATCTAGCACTTGGTCATCTGTTAAAGGAGCTTTCTTTTCTATCTCAGCATTTCTAATCGAAGACAGAATCATTCTAATTACAGAAAGCTTCGTCTTATCCTGAGCCTTCATTGCTACCTTCATATCGTTATTCAACTGATCTTGTATAGACATGACATCAAGTCTCCTTAGTACTTACGTTTACGAGCAGCTTCTGACTTCTTCTTGCGTTTAACGCTCGGTTTCTCATAATGTTTGCGCTTCCTAACCTCCGCCATAGTACCGTCTTTAGATATATTACGTTTAAAACGGCGAAGAGCACTATCTAGCGACTCATTTTTCTTAACATGAATTTCTGACATATAACATCCCTCCCTCCACATTACCGAAGACAGTAATGCTTAGCAAAGTGCAAATTACTAACAAATAAACTTGTTTGGTTGGAGTCTAGCTTTTACCAAAAGGCAGCTTCTCTCCCGCCAAGATATGATAGTGGATATGATAAACAACTTGCCCACCATCTGCACGACAATTGTTTATAACTCTAAAACCTGCATCAGCAATACCTAGTTGCTCCGCAACTTTCTGAATTACGCCATGTAATCGGCCCATTAAAGGCAAATCATCCTCCGTTACATCCATATAAGTCTCAATATGTTTTTTGGGAATTACTAAGACATGTATTTTTGCAACTGGATTAATATCATGAAAAGCAACAAACTCGTCATCTTCATATATTTTATTTGCTGGTGCCTCATTACTTACAATCTTGCAGAAGATACAGTCACTCATCAGACCTTCACCTCACTTGCTATGTTATATTATTATAACACAATTTTATCTATATCCAAAATATTTATAAGCTGTTTTTTTGAAACCTATTATTAACACTACAGACCACTAGATTATTTATTTTAGTATGTTTTGTTAAGAAAAGAATAACATATTGATATGGTCGTAAGAGCATGATTCGTTGGTGTCCGATATGCTTAAAAAGCTTAAACTAATCGAAGTTCAATCCAACTTCCAATAATCTAAGCTTATGATCAAAATTATTTATCCTATTGTTTTTTAAAAAAGTTTATAACTATTTTTATTATAACTACTAGGACTGCTGCCGCCAGTAAAATATGTATGTATCCTCCCAGAGTAACCGATGTAGCTAAACCAAGGAGCCATAAAACGAAAAGTAATATCGCAATTAGCCATAACAAATCGCATCATCCTTTTTTTGTTAAAGTCTTTAATAACTTCTATCTATAATATTTTTTTTCCTGTGATTATCCTTATCAAAACTACGATTACTGCAAGTACGAGTAGTATGTGGATAAATCCACCTAGAGTGGTTGAAGTAACGATACCAAGCAACCATAAAACTAGTAAGATTATGGCAATTGTCCATCACATGACGGAACACCCTTTCTTAAACTTAAATTATTTTAACGCTTATTTTTTTCTAGATGCAATAGTACTATATATTGTTAAAAACACATCTTTAAAGATAGGGAAATAAGCCATATAGTCGGATTTCTCTTTTTTATACACTTTACAAAAATCACTTATTCCAGCACCTAAATCATCCATCACAGCTCCAGCGAGCTCTACTTTGTCCCTGGCAACCTTACTCATGCTTCCAACATCCCTAACAATAACAGGAACTGAAACTTTCAATTCATCAGAAGCCTCTTTTACGTTACCACTAATTTTCTCTAAGTTTTCAAAAGTGCCAGGTATTGTATTGATAGTCCGTTTTATCTCTTCTTGATTATCTTCTAATAGAGAACGCACGACACCAAAAGTTTTATTTATATTCCAAAGTATTACAAGCAGGAATATTCCTGCTGAAATCCCAACTAGATATGCTATTAAGATCAATAGGTCTTGCAATGTAAACTGAATTAACATAATACATCTCTCCCTAAATAAATATATTTACTTAATCTTTCTCAGTTGTCTTTTTGACTTCTTTTTTGCTTTCTTTGACTTTTGCTTGAGATTCCTTAATAGCATCACTTGTTTCTTCACAAGCATCTGCTAAGGAATCTTTCATAATATAAATTTGATCTTCAACTGTATTTTTGATCAGATCCATAGTATTTGCCGCTTTCTCTTTTATATCTTGTCGAGTTTCTTTGCCTGACTTAGGTGCAATAAGTATACCTGTTGCTAAACCCAAAAGTGCAGCGATACCCATTCCAAGCGCACACATTCTCATTGCTTCAGCTCTTTCTTTCTCTCTTCTTTCTTTACCAATTAAATCTCCTAAATCCCTTAGAATCATTTAAAATCCCTCCTCAAAATTTTTCTATAAAATCCGAACAAAAGTACCCTTACAAATATTTGACTCAACTTCATCCAATCTAACCGAACATAATTGTCCAATTACATCTTCATCTGCTTTAAAAATCAGCGGTATATAATTATCTGAGTGTCCGACCAAAAAACCTTGGGGTATCCTTTCACTATTTGACTGCTCTGGAATAACTTCCAAATTTTCATTCAGATACTGATTTCTATAGCTAATCGCTAATTGATCAGATAATTCAATTAATTCAGTTACACGTTGATGTTTTTCTTCTTCAGCGACCTGTCCATCCATTTTTGCCGCCGGTGTACCTGAGCGTTTTGAATACGAAAAAACATGGAGCTGTGAAAAGTTACTTTCTTTAATAAAATTATATCCATTTAAATAATTTTCTTCTGTTTCACCTGGAAAACCTGCAATAACATCAGTAGTGATCGCAATATTTGGTAATATTTTCCGTACCTCTAGCAGCTTTTCACTAAATTGTTTTGTATCATAATTGCGTCTCATCGCACTTAAGATTCGATCATCACCGGCCTGTAAAGGTATGTGAAGATGTTTTGATATTTTTTTTGACTTAGCAAGTACTTCCAAAAGTTCATCATTTATCTGAGTAACCTCGATTGAACTAATTCTTATTCTTTTTAAGTCTTCTATCGTTTCTAAATCTTTTAATAATTCTGCCAAACTATAATTAGCTAAATCTTCACCAAATGCTCCAGTATGAATACCAGTGAGAACGATTTCATTATAACCATTTAAAGCAAGTTGTTTAGCCTGGTTTATTATGTTAACGGGATCTCTACTTCGTGATAAACCACGCGCCCAAGGGATAATACAATAGGTGCAAAAGTTATTACAGCCATCTTGAATCTTAACTGTTGCCCGCGTGCGATCAGAGAAGTTAGTTAGAGATAATTCTTCATAATTACGCATTTTCATAATATCGGTTACATTTATTATAGCTGTGGAATCAGAGCCTAATTGCTGCTGTTCAGTTGCCGTCGCCTGAAAATTTACAATCATCTCCGCCACCTGGTTTTTGTGTTCTGTTCCGATAATGAAATCAACCCCAGGAATACTTGCGACTTTCTCTATAGCTATCTGTGAGTAACAACCTATAACGACAATTGTTGCTTGCGGGTTTCGTTTAATCGCACGTCTAATCATCTGCCGACTTTTGCGATCAGCATTATTTGTAACCGTACAAGTGTTTATAATATAAAGGTCAGCTAACTCACCAAAGTTTACTCGTTCGTAACCCTGATCAGTTAGCTGCTCACTAATTGCTTCTGTTTCATAATGATTTACCTTACAACCTAGTGTGTGTAAGGCAACTCTGTTTCTACTCATATAATCCATTCCTTAATAGACTTTTAAATTTAATCTTTTTGTGCAATATAAGTCACCCAGCCCTGTTCCTGCGTTCGATTTATAATCTTCATTCCACTTTTTTCAATCTGCTCTGCTACAAGCTGTGCTTTGGTTTCAATAATCCCAGAAGCAATAAAATAACCACCCGGCTTAAGCAGGCCTACAACATCGTCAGTAAACTGTAAAATTACCTCAGCCAGAATATTGGCCACTATCACATCTGCCAGCTTCTCTAAGCCCTGCAAAAGATTGCCTGCGGACACGGTTACCCGCTCGCTCACTTGATTCAAGACAATGTTCTGTTGAGCGCTCGCTATCGCTACGGGATCAAGATCAATCGCCAAGACAGAGTTAGAACCCAATTTTGCAGCAGCGATACTTAGCACACCAGTGCCACAACCAACATCAATTACTGACTCACCACCAGCTATTACCTGTTCCAGCGCCCTAATCGAAAGTACCGTTGTCGCGTGCGTTCCTGTGCCAAAGGCCATACCCGGATCAAGTTCAATTAATAGTTGATTCTCCTTAACCAACGCCTGCTCCCAAGTTGGTGAAATTAAGAAACGTTCAGAAACCTGAACTGGTTTATAATACTGTTTCCAGCTATGCGCCCAATCCTCCTCGGTCACTTCAACAAAGCCTAATTGACCACTGCCAACTTCAATACCTTGTGCCTGCAAACGTTCTAATTCTCGCCTAATCAGCTCTATCAGCTCGTCAATACTTCTGCTATCTGCTAACTTCGACTTAGAATCTCCATTAAAAAAATAGGCTTTAAGACAAACGCCTTCTGCTGGAAAGTCGACAGGGTTTAGATCATAAATCTCGCCATATTGATAGCTATAATCAGCAAAGGGGGTTTTCGAATCCTCAATTACTACGCCGCCGCTGCCCAGATCGTGAAGATAATCTGCAACCGCCTGCATCGCCTCATGACTAGTATAGACTGTTATTTCAGACCATCTCATCGAAAACCCTCCTCATATATTTTGTGACTATTATTTATTTTTTATATTATCTCTAACCTTGCTGAAAAAAGATTTATCAGTTGGTGTTAAAGTCTCACCACTTAATTTAGCTAATTGATTTACTAAATCCTTCTGTTCTTCGTTAAGTTTTGTCGGTGTAACAAGTGTCACCTTAACATACTGGTCCCCACGCCCGCTCGAACGTAGGCGCGGAACACCTTTGTTACGCATACGGAAGCTCGTTCCAGTCTGCGTTCCTGCAGGTATTTTCAACATTGCATTCCCATCGACAGTTGGAACCTCAACTTCATCACCAAGAGTTGCTTGCGCAAAGGATATATCCAAATTATATAAAATATCATTACCCTCGCGCTTAAAATACTTATGCGGTTTTACATGAATTACAATAAATAAATCACCTGCGGGGCCGCCATTAATTCCAGCCTCACCTTCATTCGCAATCCTGATTTGCGAGCCTGTATCTATACCCGCTGGTACATTAACTTTAATTTTTTTGCGCTTATTAACACGCCCGCTACCAGAACAGGTTTCACAAGGTTCTTTAATAATCTTGCCAGTACCACTACAGACTGTACAAGTTCGTCGATTAACAATTCTGCCAAAAGGTGTATTCTGAATTGCTTCTTCCTGCCCGGTCCCCTGACAATTGGAGCATATTTCCGGCTCAGTGCCAACTTTCGCACCAGTTCCCTCACATATATCACAGTCCTCTTCGCGCGGTATCGTAATCTCAATCTCCTTGCCAAATACAGCATCCGTAAATTCAATTGTCATATTATATTGTAAATCGGCGCCTTGGCGTGGTGCGTTCGGATCACTTGAGCGACCTCGCCCACCACCGAAAAACATATTAAAAATATCGCCGAAGTCACCAAAATCTTGGCCACTAAAGCCACCTGCACCAGTAAAGCCCCCAGTACCACTAAAGCCTCCAGCACCAGCGCCAAAGCCTGCTTGTTCTCCAGCGTGACCAAACTGATCATATTGCATTTTCTTCTGTTCATCGCTTAGAGTGTCGTAAGCCTCTTGCACTTCAATAAACTTCGCTTCAGCATCTTCCTCTTTACTAACGTCGGGATGATACTGACGAGCAAGTTTTCTGTATGCTGTCTTAATTTCATCTTGTGACGCACTCTTATCAACACCTAATACTTCATAGTAGTCTCTTTTGCTCATCCGTTTCCTCCCTCTTAATTAACTCTCTATTCTTCTTCCTTTTCTTCATCTTCTTTTTCTTCCTCAACATCCTCATAGTCTGCCTCGACTACATCCTCATCTGTATCGTCTGCTGCTGCATCCTCTGCTGCTGCCTGCTCTTGTGCCGCCTGCTCATATAATTTAACCGACAACTGCTGGATTATCTCACTTAGGCGATCTGATGCAGCCTTAATCGCTTCGCTATCCTCGCCTTCTAGTGCAGTTTTCAGTGCTTCCTTCGCTTCATTTGCGCTATCTATATCTGTTTGTTCTACCTTATCTTCAAGGTCTTTAATCGTTTTATCTGTCTGATAAACTAAGCTATCTGCCTCGTTACGTATTTCAACTTCTTCCTTACGTTTTTTGTCTTCTTCAGCATTTAACTCAGCCTCTTTTATCATCTTCTCAATCTCCTCATCGGATAAACCGCCGGAAGAAGTAATCGTTATCTTCTGACTCTTACCAGTACCCATATCCTTTGCCGATACGTTTACAATACCGTTCGCGTCAATATCAAAAGTTACTTGAATTTGCGGAATTCCACGTGGTGCTGACGGAATATCTGTTAGTTGGAAACGACCAAGCGTCTTATTATAAGAAGCCATCTCACGTTCGCCCTGTAATACGTGAATGTCGACCGCGGTCTGCCCGTCTGCTGCAGTGGAAAATGTCTGCGATTTGCTTGTTGGAATAGTAGTATTGCGCTCAATTAACTTGGTAAAGACACCACCAAGCGTCTCAATTCCCAGCGATAGTGGCGTTACGTCTAATAGAACAATATCCTTAACATCTCCAGCTAGAATACCGCCTTGAATTGCCGCACCAAGTGCAACAACCTCGTCAGGATTTACACCTTTATGTGGCTCTTGCCCAGTAAACTTTTTGATAGCCTCTTGTACAGCTGGTATTCGCGTAGAGCCACCAACAAGAATGACTTTATTAATCTCTTTCGGCGTAATGCCAGCATCCTTAACTGCTCGGCGTAATGGTCCCATTGTCTTTTCCACTAAACCTGCTGTCATTTCATCAAATTTAGCACGTGTTAAGGTAATATCAAGGTGTTTCGGACCAGCTGCATCAGCTGTAATAAATGGTAAAGAGATATTAGATGTAAGTACACTACTAAGATCCATTTTTGCTTTCTCAGCTGAATCACGTAAACGTTGTAAAGCCATTTTGTCTTGGCTTAAATCAATACCATTAGACTTTTTAAACTCTGCAACCAAATAGTCCACGATAACTTGGTCGAAATCATCTCCACCTAGTTTATTGTCACCGCTTGTCGATTTAACATCGAAAATCCCACCTCCTAGCTCAAGAATAGAAACGTCGAAAGTTCCACCACCCAGATCAAAAACTAGAATCGTTTGGTCATCTTCCTTATCCATTCCATATGCAAGTGCTGCTGCTGTCGGCTCATTAATAATTCTTAGCACTTCAAGCCCTGCAATTTGTCCAGCATCCTTGGTTGCCTGTCTCTGGCTGTCGCTAAAATATGCCGGAACGGTTATAACGGCTTGAGTTACCGCTGTGCCTAAATAGCTTTCTGCATCTTTTTTCAGTTTTTGTAAAATAATCGCGGAGATTTCTTGCGGCGAATATTTTTTTCCATCAATATCTACCTCATAATTAGTACCAATTTTTCTTTTAATTGAAAGAACTGTGTTCGGATTCGTGATCGCCTGTCTTTTGGCAACCTCACCAACTAGTCGCTCTCCCTCCTTAGTAAAAGCTACTACTGACGGTGTTGTTCTGCTGCCCTCAGCATTAGGAATAACGACTGGTTCCCCACCCTCCATCACTGCGACACATGAATTTGTTGTTCCTAAGTCAATACCAATTACTCTGCTCATTTATACTCCTCCATTACATTAATATTTTTAATATTTTTGTTTGTTTTCTATTTTTATTTGTATACTGATACCATCGCAGGACGAATCACTTTCTCCTTAAAGGTATAACCTTTTTGAATTACATCAGCAACCATCCCTGTCGGTCCGCCTTCCACTTGCATTACTGCTTGATGATACTCTGGGTCAAAAACTTCCCCAGAAGCTGCTATCTCTACTATGCCATCAACGGTCAGCTTCTCATTAAATTGCCGATATACAATCTCAATCCCCTCAGCCAGCCCTTCACAGCCTGGGTCTTGATTAGCTGTTGTAACAGCTCGTTCGAAATTATCCCAGACTGGTAAATACCCTGCTAAGAACTGACCGATAACGTAGTCTGCAATATCCTGCTTCTCCTGTGCTGTACGTTTGCGATAATTATCGAAATCTGCCTGCCCACGAATCAGCTTGTTTATTAGCTCCTCATTCTCGACCTGTAATGCTTCGTTCTCTGCCTGCAACGCCTCATTCTTCAACTGTAAAGCTTGTAGTTCGGTTGTCTCTTCCATCACTTTTTCTTTCTTGTCAGCCATTCATACACCCCCTACTTCAAATAGCGTGAAATATATTCCGAATAGTCTTCGGTTAAAGCATCTAAAATTCTAATCACCCGGTTATAATCCATCCGAGTCGGACCAAAAATTCCAATCGTCCCCATCGGCCTGCCACCAACATGATAGCTAGCTGTAATTATACTCAGTTTGTTTGTACCAGCAATATCATCTTCCAGTCCAATTCGCACCTCAATTCCTTCATTTGCAGTCTCTAGTAGATGTTTAACTATATCTGTGTGCTGAAATAAGCCTAGGAGCCGGCGAATTGACTCAACATTACTAAACTCTGGTTGGTTGAGTAAATTAGCAGTGCCGCCTAGATATATTTTGTTCTCAAGCTCTAAGTCTAGTTTTGTCGACAACTCATTGATAATATCTGACACGCGTTCATAATCATGTAGATTCCGCAAATAAGCTTCCTGGATTTCCGTTTCAATCCGTTGTTTAAGCTGATGAAGTGGTGTACCAACAAGCTGATAATTTAAGATTCTGACTAGCCGTTCAATTTCTTCAGAAGTGAGCTCCTGCGGCAACTCAATCCTCTGACTTTCAACACGTCCAGAATCCGTCACAAGAACAACCACTATGTTAATATCGTTAAGCGGTATAATTTCCAGTTTTGATAACTTAGTATTATGAAGATCAGGTCCCATTACAATACTCGTATAAGTAGTAAGATCTGAGAGAATACTGGCCGTTTCTTCAAGTACCTGTTCGAACTGACTCTTCTTCTGAGCAAAATTCTGGCGAATATTTGTTAATAAATTCTTCGAATCTACAAGCTCTTGTAGATTAATTAAGTTATCAACATAGTAGCGATAACCTTTATTAGATGGGATGCGCCCAGCCGATGTATGTGGTTGTTCAAGATATCCCATCTCTTCTATATCTGCCATCTCGTTACGGATAGTTGCTGAGCTAAACGGAATATCACCCATTTTGGAAATAGAACGAGATCCGACGGGCTCTGCATACTTAATATATTCATCAATAATTGCTCGTAGAATCAGTTTCTGTCTCTCTGATAGCAAGTAACTCACCTCCTCGCAAATAGAAACTTGCCAATAAAAATTATCAAACTTAAATTTATTAGCACTCCATCGTTCTGAGTGCTAAGTACTTTAAATTTACCAAAATTGTATGTGCTTGTCAATCATTTTGACTGAAGAAAATGTATCGTTATTCTATAAATTCAATAACAGCCCGATTACTAAAAAGCAACCCTTTTTCTGTCAGTTTGATCCGTTCCGAATCAATTGTTATCAAATCCTGTGCTTGTAAAAGTTTAATCGCTTCAGCAAAATCCTCCCTTAATTCGGATTTATAACGTTCTTGATAATCAGCCAAGCTCACTCCCGCAAGCATGCGCAGTCCCAGAATCATCGTATTCTCCTTCTGCTCCTGCAAAGTTAATCTGTGACAATCAACCCGCTGATTGCCTGTTAAGTTTCCAATATAGGAAGCGACGTTTGATTGGTTAGCATATCGCATACCATTTATATAGCCATGCGCACCAGCTCCTGCTCCAAGATATTCCTTGTTTAACCAATAGGTCTGATTATGGCGCGACTTAAAGCCAGGCTTAGCATAACTACTAATCTCATAGCGCTCGTAACCCGCTTTAGCTAGTTGTTCAATTGTTAATAAGAACATCGCTAGCTCTTCTGATTCATTAGGTAAAGTCAGCCTGCCCTCTTGTTGCATTTTATAAAAGCTAGTCCCTTCCTCTACTGTCAGACTATAAACGGAGAGATGCGGAACTTCCAATGCGACTACTTCGTCCAAGCTTGCTTTTAAATCAGCAATTGTCTGTTTGGGAATTCCAAACATTAAATCTAGACTAAGGTTATCTATCCCAGCTAAACGTAACAGCTCAACAGCTTGGTAAATCTCCGAAACATTATGAATCCTCCCTAGCTCACATAATAGCTTGCTTTGAAAAGCTTGGGCCCCAAGACTGACGCGGTTGACTTGTGCTGATTTGATTGCTGCTATCTTCTTCTTTGTTAGCGTACCGGGATTAGCTTCAATCGTATATTCTAAGCGACTATCTAGTGGAAAACTATCCGCAATTGTTGCAAACATAATAGTAAGCTGCTCAGCAGAGAGAATTGTTGGTGTTCCGCCACCAATATAAATCGTTGAAAGCGGTTCATCCTTATTCTCTTTGCTTAACAGCTTAAGTTCAAGTGCTAATGCAGTTAAATAATCATCAATTAAATACTTACTGTTAGCCAAGGAGTTAAAATCACAGTAGCCACACTTGCGTTCACAGAAAGGGAGGTGAACATATAACGACTTAGCCATCTTATTCGCTGTCCATCTTCAGCAAGGACATAAAAGCCTCCTGTGGAACTTCAACAGAACCGATTGACTTCATGCGTTTTTTGCCCTCCTTCTGTTTATCAAGCAACTTTCGTTTACGTGAAACGTCGCCGCCATAGCACCGTGCGGTAACATCTTTTTTAAGTGCACTAATATTCTCCCGCGCAACAATTTTATTCCCAATCGCAGCCTGGATTGGTACTTCAAACATCTGGCGTGGAATTAGTTTGCGTAGCCTCTCAGTAATTAACCTTCCGCGCTGCTGAGCGTTATCTTTATGCGTAATAAAGGAGAGTGCATCAACTTTTTCATTATTTAAAAGTATATCTATCTTCACAAGTTGTGATGGCCGATAACCAGTGAGCTCATAATCAAGTGAGGCATAGCCGCGAGTGTGTGATTTAAGCTGGTCAAAAAAATCATAAATTATCTCCGATAATGGCATAGCGTAACTGAGCTGGACCCGAATATGATCCAAATACTGCATATCAAGATATTCACCACGCTTACGCTGACATAGTTCCATAACAGGACCAACATATTCGTTCGGCACAAGAATTTTCGCCTTTACATACGGCTCCTCAATGCGCTCAATGAATACTGGTTCTGGCATAAAACTAGGATTTTCCACTAGCTTCTTTTCGCCTTTAGTTGTATAAACATGATAAACAACACTTGGAGTAGTTGTAATTAGGTCGATGCCAAACTCCCGTTCAATCCTTTCTTGGATTATCTCCATGTGAAGGAGCCCTAAAAAACCACAACGAAATCCAAAGCCCAGGGCTTGTGACGTCTCAGGTTCATATTCTAATGCACTGTCGTTTAACTCAAGTCGCTCTAGGGCTTCGCGTAAAGCTGTATATTGATTCGTTTCTATCGGATAAAGACCACAATAAACCATCGGATTAACACGACGATAGCCAGGCAGTGGTTTTGCCGCTGGCCTTGTCGCATCAGTAATTGTATCACCGACGTTAGTATCCTTTACATTCTTCACCGTAGCAATTACAAAACCAACATCACCAACGACCAATTCTTTAGTCGCTGTCATCTGCGGCCTAAAAACCCCTACTTCATTTACTTCAAAAGTCTTGTTTGTACTCATCATTTTAATGTGCATTCCCGGGCGGACTGCACCATTAACAATTCTTGTATAAGCTACTACTCCCCTATACTGATCATAGTGCGAGTCAAAAATTAATGCTTGTAATGGTTCATCAATGGATCCACTCGGTGCTGGAACTTTTTCCACAATCTGTTCCAGTATCTCTCTGATGCCAATGCCATCTTTAGCCGATGCCAGTACAGCCTCAGAGGCGTCCAGACCTATTATATTTTCGATCTCCTTTTTTATGCGCTCGGGATCGGCGGCAGGTAAGTCAATTTTGTTAATCACTGGTACGATTTCTAAATCATTCTCTAATGCTAAATATACATTGGCCATTGTCTGCGCCTCAATCCCTTGTACAGCGTCAACTACCAAAACTGCACCTTCACAGGCTGCAAGTGAGCGTGACACCTCATAGGTAAAGTCGACGTGCCCTGGTGTATCAATTAAATTTAAATAATAGTCCTCACCGTCAAGCGCTTTATAGGTAAGTTGAACTGCCTGCAGCTTAATCGTGATACCACGCTCGCGCTCCAGGTCCATATGATCAAGCAGTTGAGCTTCCATATTACGCTCTTCAACTGCTCCGGCAAGTTCCAATATCCGATCGGCAAGTGTTGATTTGCCATGGTCAATATGGGCAATAATTGAAAAGTTTCGAATTCTATGCTGTCGATTCTCGATAGACATTAATAGCCTCCTAGCCTAGTTAACAGTTATTCAACTTATTATATCAGAAAATAATCGATAAACAATATAAGGAGAAGCTCGTGGCTTTTCTTGCTTTATTGATAACAATGTGCTATATTATTGCAAGTTAGAATGGGTTATTCTGAGGAGGTGACTGTAATGCCAAATATTAAATCAGCAATTAAACGCGTCAGAATTAATGATAAAAAACGAATTCAGAATACAGCGCAAAAATCAGCACTTCGTACTTCGATTTATAATTTTGAAGCAGCTGTTGAAAATAAAGACATTGAACTAGCTGGAGAAACACTTGCAACAGCAACAAAGCGTATTGATAAAGCAGTAACGAAAGGCTTAATTAAAAAGAACAAAGCAGCTAGAAAAAAATCACAAATTGCACGCAAATACAACGAATTAATTAAAGAAGAGCCCACAATATAAAAAATTTAAAAGACGAGGAATGGCTAAAGGCATTTCCCCGTCTTTATTTATATAACAAATATTGAATTTAGTTGCTTTTTTCACCGTGGTGACTATGTTCACGGCAAGCTTCATCGCTAATTTGGATTTCACCTGCTAGATACTTTTTTACTATTTCTTCAACATTACCACTAACACCAGTTATAACCTCTATATTTAATTCATTGAAAATTTCTAATGCACCCACACCCATACCACCAGATATAATAAGGCTTACTCCTATATCATGTAAAAAATTAGGTAAGACACCAGGTTTGTGTCCTGGGCTTAGAACAGATTCACTAGAAACAATTTTGTTGTTTTTAATTTCAAAAATATTAAAACGTTCACAATATCCAAAATGATCACTAACAGTTCTTCCTTCACTTGCTACCGCTATTTTCATAATTATTCCTCCATTTTAATTATCTATATTAACAAATACCTGTCTTACTCTTAGTCAAAAAGTATTTTGATTGTCTTTACAAAAACCTCTTTTACAGCTTCGCCCGATGAGCTTTTTATATCCACAATAGTTTGTCCTCGATTGATTGCCCTTACAGCTGCTTTATCATAAGGAATTTCACCTACAAAGGGCAAATTATTATCTTCGCAATAAGCTTTTATTTTTTCAGTGTTCTCAATGTTTGTATCATATTTATTAATACAAATCGCTATTTTGGACTGAAAACCTTGAGCAGTTTTTATAATACGTTCCATATCACTTATTCCCGATATAGAAGGTTCCGCAACTATCAGAACCATAGCAACACCATTAAGAGACGCGATTACTGGACACCCAATTCCAGGAGAACCATCTATTATTGCATATTCGACTCCTAAGTCTAGCCGCTCTACCCCTGACCTTAGTTGTTTTTTTACATCCGTTACAAGTAACCCAGAATTACCGCTCCCCATTCTAAGCTGAGCGGTGGAAAAGACTGCTTCATTCTCCTCAAACAACATTAGTTCTCCAGCTATCGCAGGTTTTAAGGTAATTGCCTCTACAGGGCAGATAACTTCACAGACGCCACAGCCTTCACATGCATAATAATCGACTTCATATACATCACTATATGAAATTGCATTAAAACGGCAATGTTGCCTACATAAATCACATTCAGTACACAAGGATAAATCTATCTCAGCTTTATCTAAACCATAATAATCAGTACGTATAGGCTCGACAACTTGACCCATTACTAAATGTAAATTAGGTGCATCAACATCAACATCTGCATAAGCTTTATTATCTGCAAGTTTAATAAAAGCACTCGCTATCGTAGTTTTGCCTGTCCCACCCTTACCACTAAGAATTAGTAATTCTTTCATTATGTACCTCCTTAACAACGGTTTGCATTAAATCAACAAATAATTTGTTATATTTATCACTTACTCGCGCAGCTATCAGCGCATTAGAATTCAATTTTCCTAATTCCTCATCATAGTTTATTTTGCCTAATATCTTTATTTTATTTTTTAGGCAGAATTCTTCAGCTGGGTTTTTTTCATTAAGACATTTATTTAAAACAACACCATGAGGTTTTTCAAATAGTTTTACTAATTCATATACCATGGCTAAATTATGCACACCAAACAAAGTTGGTTCTGCTACGAGCACACAATAATCTGCATCTCTAATGCTATCCATGACGATACAAGCTGTTCCAGGCGGGCAGTCAATAAAATTAGTTTTCCCTGCTTTTAAATCTTCTCGCAAAATGTCATCAATTATTGGAACGCCGGAAACTTGTCCTGTATTTAGAATACCAGTAACAACCTCAACATCTTCCGATCTGCCTCTTTCTATTTTTCCAATTATTAAATCCTTTTCGGTTAAAGCCTTTTCAGGACATAGCAAAATGCAGCCCCCACATGAATGACAAAGATCCTCAAATATATACAGTTTATCACCTATATAAGCTAGGGCATTAAATTTACAAAAATCAACACAGATTCGACAGCCATTACAAAGCTCATCATCAACGACTGGTATTTTAACCGTCACATCGCTTGACGTAACATTTTTCGGCTTAAAAAACAGATGTCCATTAGGCTCCTCAACATCGCAATCTAAATACTTAGAATTACCGGCAACTGAAGCTAGATTAACAGATACGAGCGTTTTTCCTGTACCACCTTTGCCACTAAGTACGGCAATTTTCATCTCATTTCCCTCCGTCGTCATGTAGCCCAGGATGTATGTCATTAAGTAGGGTTAGTTTTCCATCATTATAAGCTTTAATATTATCTTCGATAGAGTCGCCAATAGTTTTATATAGCTTTATATTGGCAGCTCGCAAAACTTCAGCTGCATTTTCTCCACACCTAGGAGTTAGCAAGGCAGCTGCTTTATTATCTACAATCGTTTGCGCTGCTTTAATTCCTGCGCCTCCACGACTATCTGCTGCACTATTCTTTAAAAAAGTGCCTTCATTCGTTTCTGTATCATAAAAAAGAAAATATGGAGCACGCCCAAATGATCTGCATACACTTGCTTGCATATTATCGTCATTTACTGGTATTGAAATTTTCATTATAATCCTCCTCAAAATTTAATTTAAATTGTTAATTGATACTTTCATCTTTAGAGTTTTTAAATTTTTAAAAAAAAATTGCAGGAGCGTCCCCCTGCAACTCCTTTAACAACTTATTATTCTTCTAAACTTTCGTTTATCAGATTAAGTCTATTTTCAAGTATTTCTTTTTCTTCAATTAATAATTCTGTTTGAGTTTTTGGGTCAGCTTGATAAAAGCCAAGGCCTCTGCCTCTACGCCCCATGCCAGCTCCGCAGCCACGACCTCGTCCTAAACCAAGACCTGCTCCACGGCTTGCACCTAAACCAACTTCAGTTCGATTGATATTTGGATTGCAGTAACCCAACCCTCTTCCAGTCATTGGTCCAGCTCCTAATGGTCCAGTTCTATCTTTTCCAGCCATATTTATTACCTCCTTTTATTTTAATTAGTTATTGACATATGTCCCTTACATCTAAAGTATACTAGATAAAAGATATATGTCAATAACTAATTCTAAAAATACTTCGTCAATATAATTCTATGCTATAATATGAATGTTATCATCCAGCTTAAATTGAGGTGTTTATAAATTTATGACTGCCCAAAAGCGAAGTCTCTCAAAGAGAACTAAAAAAATATTAATAGTAATTATCGCTATAATTATTCTTTTACTTATTGCTTATAACATAAATGTACTGATTCTTAAATCTAATGGTTATGTCTATCCAGACTATGATAAAAATGACATCACAGCTATTCTAGAAAAAGAATATCTTACGGACGCAGATTACAAGGAACTATTCTTTCAGACTGGCCTTGGAATATCTGCAATCGATGAAATACTTGCTGATAATATTTTTGGCACTTCGACCATCCTTAGATTTCAAGAAAACTTTTTCACTAAGCGTGATGTTTCAATTATCAACCGCTGGAAATTAGTTAAAAATGAATATGTAGTAAATGATACCGGCAAATCAATCAACGCCTTCGATTTGGCACCTTATGATAATGGATATATTTTAATCAGAAGCTCAGCTCACACATTCGGCTGGAGACACGGCCATGCTGGACTAATACTAGATGCAGAGGAAGGCGAAGTTCTTGAAGCCATTACTTTAGGGCAGAGCTCAAAATTGCGCGATATAGAGACCTGGCGCAATCGTCCGACATTTATTATGCTTAGACTAAAAGAGGACGACCCTACAATTTCCGAGGAAATAGCTAGCTTTGCAGAAGAATATCTGTTGGATATACCCTATCGACTTACGGTCGGCCTACTCTGGGACAAAAACCCTACTCCAGACAAGTTAAAATATACTCAATGCTCCCATGTAGTCTGGTACCCATATAATCACTTTGGTTACGACATAGACTCTAATGGATCATGGCTTGTTCTACCAGAAGATATTGCTCACAGTGATTTACTTGAAGTTGTACAGATTTATGGGCTTGACCCT
>CAYZPB010000009.1:0-25806 GCA_964480445.1 uncultured Caryophanales bacterium | reverse complement strand
TTTTTATAATATAAAATTTGTTTTTATATTAAAAAATATAAAATAACACTTGCATTTAAAAATAGTAGCTGTATAATTATACTTATGTTTTTATAAATATACTAAAAGAATACTAAAAGAGTTAAATAAAACAAGCAAAAAAGCGAGGTGAGTTAGATTGGTAAAGGTAATAATCGTCGGTGCAACAGGCTATAGTGGTTTAGAACTAATTAGATTACTAGTGCAGCACCCACAAGTAGAAATTCATAAATTATACGCAAATGCGCAAGAATTCGCGTCGGTGACCGAGGTCTATCCGCATTTAAATACCTTTATTGATCTAACGATTGAGCAGATTGGTGGGGTTACGGACTCCGAACTTGCTAAATTACGCACCGAGGCAGAGGTCGTCTTTCTGGCGACACCTTCGGGAGTTAGCACCGAACTTGGCTTACGCTTTCGTGCAGCTGGCTTTAAGGTAATCGACCTATCTGGTGACTTTCGGATTAAAGATCGCGCTCTCTATGAGAAGTGGTACAAACTTCAAGCACCAGGTGAAGCTGATCTGAACAAGGCGGCTTATGGCTTGTCTGAATGGTTTCCAGAAGAAATTGCTGCGGCAGAATATATTGCTAACCCTGGTTGCTATGCGACAGGAACTCTACTAGGGATAGCGCCAGTAATTGCGGCGGGACTTGAAGTTAAATCAATTATTGCTGATGCGAAATCTGGTTTGTCCGGCGCAGGTCGTGGTAGCAGTCGCGGAGTCCATTACGCTGAGGTGAACGAGAACTTTAAAGCATATAGTGTCGGTACACATAAACATATACCTGAGATTGAGGAAATAGCCGAAGTGTTGAGGAATGCTAATGACAGCTCTAAGAAAGATTCTAAGCAACCCTTGTTAATCGATATGGTACCGCACTTAGTACCAATGACACGTGGAATTCTCACTACCATCTACATTGAGTTAGGAGAAACAGGTGGGGGAGCGAGTGAGCAGACGCATGAGTGGCAAGCGAACGAGGAGAAAACTCGTGAGATTTTCGCCAAAGCCTATCAAGGACAGCCTTTTATCCGTTTACTGGACAGAGGCAAGTTACCGGAGACAAAGCAAGTTAGTGGGACAAACTTTTGTGATATCGGTTTACATTTGGACAAAAGAACGAAGCGTTTAATTGTAATTACAGCAATCGATAATCTGATGAAAGGTGCATCTGGTCAGGCGGTTCAGAATCTGAACCTGATGATGGGCTGGGAGCAGGGGTTAGGACTTAAGTTTCTACCGGTCTATCCATAAAGAGTTTATCCTTAATGAGTCTATCCCTAATGAGTTTATATAAAATTAGTTTACATAAAGGAGGAAAGCAGATGCTAACAGAAATTCAGCTAATCGCTGGGGGAACAATTACCAGCCCGCAAGGTTTTAAGGCCAACGCTCTAAACGCGGGCATCCGCAAAAGCAAAAAAGATCTAGCAGTTCTTTACAGCGAACAACCAGCTGTAGCAGCTGCTTTATATACACTAAACGAATTTGCGGCAGCGCCGATTCAGGTAACCAAGGCGGTGCTGGCGCAGACAAAAACTTTACAGGCAGTTGTCGTCAATAGCGGCAATGCCAACGCCTATACTGGCGAGCAGGGAATTGCAGATGCTTGGGCTACAATTAAGCAGGCAGCAGAGAGTATGCACCTTGACCCCGCCAAGGTAGCGGTCGCCTCTACGGGAGTGATTGGTGTAGCGCTACCGATGCAGATAATCGAAGCAGGTTTAACTGAGTTAGCAAAAGCTGGTTTAAGCAAGACAGGTGGTTCAGACTTTAGCGAGGCAATACTAACAACTGATTTGGTTACTAAGGAGCTGGCGGTGGCGGTTGAAGTCGATGGTAAACAGGTTATAATTGGCGGCTCGGCAAAAGGCTCAGGAATGATTAATCCAAATATGGGAACTATGCTGGCTTTTGTAACTACCGATGCAGCAATCGAACCTGCAGCACTAGATCGACTTTTGCGCAGCACAACCGATGCAACTTATAACATGGTAACGGTTGATGGTGACACTTCAACTAACGATATGGTGATTGCCTTAGCAAATGGAGTAGCAGGGAATCGAGCACTTAACGAGTGGCACCCAGATTGGCTAAACTTTAAGGAAGCATTCCTATATGTGAATCGCGAGCTAGCACGAAAAATTGCAGCTGATGGTGAGGGAGCAACCAAGCTAATCACAGTTACGGTTATAGGAGCTAAGGACCTCAAGCTGGCGCAGGTGGTTGCAAAAACAATTGTTGGCAGCAATCTCGTTAAGACAGCTGTGCATGGAGCAGATCCCAATTGGGGACGAGTGATTATGGCAATAGGTAATAGTGGATATCAGATTGAGCAGGAACTGTTAGATATCAGTTTTGGCGAAATTGAAGTTATAAGTAAGGGCAATGTAGTCGATTACGATGAGGCAGAGCTAGTCAAAGAACTAGAGCAGGATGAAGTTAAGATTAAGGTTAATTTGAATCAAGGAAGAGAAAAAGCTAGGGCTTGGGGGTGTGATTTAACCTATGATTATGTACGAATCAACGCAGCATATCGAACTTAATAAAAATAAAGCATTTAGAACTAACTACGAACAAGTAGTTGTTGTTAAGGTAGGTGGCAGTGTCATGTCGGAACTGCCAGATAGCTTCTACGAAGAAATTGTTTATTTAAATAATAACGGCTGGTTTCCAATCATTGTTCATGGTGGCGGACCTTCGATTACTGGAATGCTTAAAAAAATCGGAATCGAGTCGACTTTTGTCGATGGACTGCGAGTTACCGATGCACAGACGCTTGATGTGGTCCAAATGGTTCTTAACGGTAAGGAGAATACCGAGCTTGTTAAGAAACTACACAAGGCTGGTGGCAAAGCAGTAGGTCTAAGCGGGCTTGATGATGGCATGTTACAGGCTGAGCAACTAGATCCAAGACTGGGTTTTGTCGGTAAGATTACTGGGGTTAACTTTTCGCTGCTCGAGCAGTTTTATATAACAAAAACGATTCCGGTAATTAGCCCGCTAGCATTGGGTGTCGATGGACAGGTTTATAATGTAAATGCTGATACTGTTTCTGAGGTGGTGGCAATTCATTTAGCTGCGAAGAAGATTCTAATGGTTTCCGATATACCAGGGATTTACCAGACGGAAAATGGCAAAAGAGAGATTCTTCATCAGTTATCACCGGAAGATATTCAAGTCTTAAAGACTGAATGCCAGGTTACCAAAGGTATGATTCCAAAAGTAAACGCCGCTATTAAATGTTTAGAAGAAGGCGTTAAAGATATTTATATTATTGATGGGCGAGATGATGGCATTATTCGCAAGATTTTCACCAATGAACTTGCCGGCACTAAAATATGTAAGGCAGAGGTTGTCTAATGAGTGCATTATTTGAAAACTATGGAGAAAGATTGCTTAAATTCGTAAAAGGTGAAGGTTCTTACCTTTATGACGAAACAGGCAAAAAATATCTAGATCTAACCGCAGGCATCGGTGTTTGTCAGTTGGGTCATCAACCAGCAGCAGTTAAGGCGGCGGTGCAGGAGCAGCTAGATCAGCTCTGGCACACATCTAATCTGTATCAGATTGAACCGCAGGAGCAACTAGCAAAAAAGCTGGCAGAGATCAGTTGTTTGGATTTAGCATTCTTTGCTAACAGTGGTGCCGAGGCGAATGAGGCAGCGATAAAGCTGGTCCGTCGCTATCAACAGAGTATCCTGGGCAACAAGCGTCATGAGATTATTACTTTTGAGAAGTCCTTTCATGGTAGGACGCTTGCAACCTTAACGGCAACTGGTCAAGATAAGGTAAAAGAAGGCTTTGCGCCCTTACCGACTGGCTTCACCACAATCGCCGCCGGCGATATTGATTTACTTGAGGCGACGATTAGTGATCAGACTGCGGCAGTTATGTTGGAGCTTGTCCAAGGAGAAGGCGGCGTAATACCAATGGAAGAGGCTTGGGTGCAAGCCGTAGCCGCTTTGGCGAAAGAGCAGGGAGTGCTCTTGATTATCGATGAGGTGCAGACAGGAATTGGCCGGACCGGTAAGTGGTTCGCCTATCAGCATTATGCGATTGAGCCAGACATAATCACCTTGGCTAAGGGGCTGGCGAGTGGGTTTCCGATTGGTGCAATGTTGGCCAAGCAGGAGCTGGGAGCAGCCTTTACGGCTGGAAGCCATGGCTCAACCTTTGGTGGCAACTTTATTGTAACAAGGGCAGGTTTGGCAACAATTGAGGCCTTGGAACAAGAAGACGTCTTGGCTAATGTTCAAAAGTTAGAAAAATATATTTTTGAACGACTGCGATCTGAGCTAGCTGGTTTTAGCGACTACCTGGCGGTTAGTGGAAAAGGCTTGATGGTCGGAATAACTTTTGCGAGGCCGGTGGCGGATTTGCGCAAAATCTGTGAAGAGAAGCAACTATTAGTCCTAGTAGCAGGCCCGAATGTGATTCGGTTGTTACCACCACTGAATATTACTGAAGTAGAATTAGGGGCCGGGATTGATCTTTTGATTGAAGCGGTTAAAGAATGGCAAGAAGATTAAAGAATGGCAAGAAAGTTAAGGAGGAGAGTAAAATGGTTAATAAAACTGTAGGGGCTGCACCAAGCTACCAGCTAAACTATAAGAAAAAAGATTTTCTAACTTTATTAGATTATAGTGCGGCTGAAATAGAAGAGCTGGTCATGCTTGCATATAAACTAAAAAAATATCAAAAAAATAATATTATTTATAGTCCCCTGGGGGGTAAAAGCTTGGGCATGATTTTTGAGAAAGCATCAACTAGAACAAGAGTTAGCTTTGAAGTAGGAATGTATCAGCTGGGTGGGCAGGCATTCTTTTTAAATAAAGAGGACCTGCAATTGAATCGTGGCGAGTCGGTTGCCGATACAGCGCAAACGCTTTCACGCTATCTGGATGTTATTCTTCTAAGGACGGGAAGTCACCAGAATTTAGTTGAGTTAGCAGAGAATGCAACGGTTCCGGTAATCAATGCTTTATCCGATCTCTACCATCCGACGCAGATTATTGCTGACCTACTAACGATTTACGAGCAAAAAGGCAGATGGAAGGGAGTCAAGCTTACCTATGTCGGTGATGGAAACAACGTAGTACATTCGCTAATGATTGCTGGTGCTAAGCTGGGAATGGAAATAGTGGTAGCGACACCTGCAGGCTATGCGCCTGACCGTGCGATTACCTTACAAGCCTTGATGTTGGCTGAACAAGCTGGTGGCAAAGTTTCGATTACCGCAGATGTGGAGGCTGCAGTCAAAAATGCCGATATCGTATATACAGATGTCTGGTGCAGTATGGGCTATGAAGTGGAGCAAGAGCAAAGGCTGAAAGATTTCCAAGCCTATCAAGTAAATGAGCAGCTGGTGCAACTGGCCGCCAAGGACTATACCTTCATGCACTGTTTACCTGCACACCGTGGGCAAGAGGTTACAGCGGAGGTAATCGACGGGGAGCACTCAGTAGTTTTCGATGAAGCAGAGAATCGGCTCCATGCACATAAGGCAATACTGGTAAAACTACTAACATAACTGATAAAAGAATAGCAAGCTAGTGAGGGGCTTAGGGAAAGCCTTAATTTTAGGCGAACGATGTATAATAATACAAAAAGATAGATAATTATAAGGAGGGCTTTAAGTTGAGCAGAGAGAAAATAGTATTAGCATATTCAGGTGGTTTAGACACCTCTATTGCAATTAAATGGTTACAAGATAAATACAATTACGATGTGATTGCTGTGGCGATTGATGTTGGGGAGGGCAAAGATCTGGACTTTATTCAACAAAAGGCCTTAACGCTTGGCGCGGTTGAGTCGCATATGATTGATGCGACCGAGGAGTTTGCAGATGAATACATTCTTCCGGCTTTAAAGGCAAATGCCCTGTACGAAGGAGAGTATCCAGTTGTTTCAGCCTTGTCCCGTCCCTTAATAACTAAGCTGCTAGTCGATATTGCAAAAAATGCGGGGGCAGTTGCGGTGGCACATGGTTGTACTGGCAAAGGGAATGACCAGGTGCGCTTTGATGTCTCTTTTGCTGCTCTAGCTCCAGAGTTAGAAATTGTGGCGCCGGTTCGTGAGTGGGGCTTAAGTCGTGATGAACAAATTGCTTATGCAGAAAAAAACGATGTGCCGATTCCTGTTAGTAAAAAGCATCCCTATAGCGTTGACATGAATATGTGGGGTAGGGCCTGTGAAGCAGGGATACTAGAGGATCCATGGGTAGAACCACCAGAAGATGCTTACGAGATGACGGCTTCGCTTGCGGAAACGCCGGATCAAGCTGAAGAAATTGAGATTGATTTTGTTGCAGGAAAGCCAGTTGCTCTTAATGGTAATAATATGAGTTTAGCACAGATTATTCTTAAGCTGAACAAAATAGCTGGGAAGCATGGAATTGGCCGGCTTGATATGGTTGAAAATCGCTTAATCGGTATTAAGTCGCGTGAGGTGTACGAGATTCCCGCTGCTGCAGTACTAATTACGGCGCATAAGGCTTTAGAAAGTTTGGTCCAGACACGTGATCTAATGCATTTTAAACCGGCGATCGAACAGAAGATTGCGGATATGATTTATGAGGGGCAGTGGTATTCCCCATTGATGGATGGTCTTTTTGCCTTTGTCGAGGCGACGCAGAAGGACGTTTCTGGTACTGTTAGATTGAAGCTGTTTAAGGGACATGCAATTGTTGTTGGCAGAAAGTCAGACAACTCGATTTATTCCTATGAATTAGCTACTTATGATGCTAATGATCAGTTCGACCATCAGGCGGCTTTAGGTTTTATAAAATTATGGGGCCTTCAAACGAAGACCTACGCCGAGGTAAAGAGAGGTAAATAGTATGAGTAGCGAGAAACTTTGGGGTGGAAGATTTACCAAAACAACTAACATATTGGTTGAGGAGTTTACTGCGTCGATTAAGTTTGATTATCGTCTAGCGGAAGAGGATATTGCTGGGAGCATTGCCCACGTACAGATGTTAGCACGGCAAGAGATTATTCAGCAGACTGAAGCTGATGAGATTATTGCGGGATTACAGCAAATTGAACAGGAAATTCTGGCTGAAGAGTTTCAGTTTTCGGTTGAGCTTGAGGATATTCATATGAATATTGAGAAACGCCTGATTGAGTTAATCGGACCAGTTGGTGGCAAGCTGCATACGGCTCGTAGCCGCAATGACCAGGTGGCCCTTGATCTGCATTTATATATGAAACGGCAGGTAAAGCAGTTAGCTTTTTATCTCGCTGATTTAATTAAAGCTTTTCTGACAAAAGCCGATGAAACAACGCATGTAATTATGCCTGGCTACACACACCTACAAAGAGCGCAGCCGGTTCTCTTCTCACATCATATGATGGCCTACGCCGAGATGTTTCTGCGCGATCTAGAACGTTTGCAGGATAGTTGGAAAAGAATCGATTTAATGCCGCTTGGTGCAGGTGCACTGGCGGGCACTAGTTTTCCGATTGATCGACAGTATGTTGCGGATCAGCTTGGTTTTGCCGAGCTTTATCGTAACAGCATGGATGCGGTGAGTGACCGCGATTATCTGTTAGAGTTCCATGCTAATGCATCAATTATGATGATGCATCTTTCGCGGATTTCTGAGGAACTAATTATCTGGACCAGCAGTGAGTTTAATTTTGTGGAATTAGATGATTCTTATTGTACTGGCAGTTCGATTATGCCCCAGAAAAAGAATCCTGATGTGGCAGAGCTAGTTCGGGGGAAAACGGGTCGTGTTTACGGTAATCTTTTGGCGCTATTAACAACCCTAAAAGCCTTACCACTTACCTATAACAAAGACATGCAGGAGGATAAGGAGGGACTCTTCGATACCCTTGATACGCTCAATATGTCATTGATTCTCGTTAAGGGCATGATCGAGACGATGAGTATTAATAAGCAGCAGATGCGTCTGGCGGTGGAGCAAGACTTTTCTAACGCAACCGATTATGCTGATTATTTAGTTGGTAAGGGGATCCCTTTCCGCGAGGCGCACGAGATAGTAGGAAAGACAGTGCTCTATGCAATTAATCAGAATAAATACCTACTCAATTTAACTTTAGCTGAATTTAAAACTTTCTCACCACTGATTGACGAGGATATCTATGCGAAAATTTCACCACTAAATGTGGTTGAATCACGAGAATCATTTGGCGGAACTAGTAGCATTACATCAAAAAGAAATATCATGGAAGCACAGAATAAACTGTTGGACTTAATAGATTTCTTTATTTAGCCCTTTATTTGTTGTTAGCATTTATAGTAAAATAACTTATGGAGGGATCAAATGCCGAAACAGAACAAAACACGCGAATTAGTTTATGCAGCTTTATTTGCTGGGATAATGGCGGTGCTGGGGTTAATACCTCCGATTCCATTGCCCTTAGGTGTTCCCATTACGCTGCAGACGCTTGGTGTGATGTTGGCTGGAGCCTTATTAGGTAAACGGGTAGGTAGCATTAGCATGCTACTTTTTATATTATTAGTTGCGATTGGTTTGCCGGTCTTAAGTGGTGGTCGTGGCGGTATCGGAATACTTTTTGGCCCGACCGGAGGTTATATTTTAAGTTGGCCGCTAGCAGCCTTTCTGATCGGCCTTTGGGTTGAGCGCTACTGGAAAAGACTTCGTTTATTATCATTGTTTGTTGCTAACATTTTATTCGCTATCATTGTTGTTTATATTATCGGGATCGCCTATTTCGTATTTATTACAGACGTTGCTGTGACTGCAGCAATTATTGGAAATTTAGTTTTTATTCCAGGTGATTTGGCAAAAGCCTTTCTAGCCGCTTGGATTACATTACGAATTAAGAAAGACTATCCACAGTTAAAATTATTTTAAATGAACGCTTAGGTGGTTGCGCTTCTGCTAAGTGAATAGTAAACTTAGATTAAGTATAAAATCTGGGTGCAGCGATGGGGAGTGATTAGTTGATAAGAATGTATGGTGTTTGGAAACGATATCCCAATGGTGTAATTGCACTTAACGGTTTTAATATAAATATTAAGCGTGGTGACTTTGTTTATATTGTCGGACCAAGTGGTGCTGGAAAATCTACATTTATTAAGTTAATTTATCGTGAGGAACGGCCGACTAAAGGACAAGTATTCGTTAATGGTATCAACTTGGAACGACTAAAAAGCAAAAAGGTTGCTGAGTTACGTCGTGGCTTGGGGATTGTCTTTCAGGATTATCGCTTGTTGCCAACTTTAACTGTTGCTGAGAATATTGCTTTTGCAATGGAGGTTCTGGCAAAGACAAAGGAAGAAATTGATAAAGAAGTGCCAGCCATATTAAATATGGTCGGGCTGCGAGAGAAGAAGGACGCTTTTCCTAACCAGTTATCTGGTGGTGAGCAGCAACGTGTTGTAATAGCCCGAGCACTGATTAATCAGCCCGCTCTTCTAATTGCCGATGAGCCCACAGGTAACCTTGATCCACTAAATGCCTGGGAGATTATGAATGTATTAGAAAGAATCAATCTTGCAGGTACGACAGTTGTAATGGCAACTCATAATAAAGAAATTGTTAATCGAATGAAGAAAAGAGTAATAGAAATCGATCACGGACAAGTTGTGCGTGATGAAATACAAGGCGGCTATGAACATGCGTAGTATAACATTTAAACGCCATTTGCGAGATGGCGTAAGAAATATGCGGAGAAATGGTTCAATGACTTTTTCGGCGATTAGCGCCGTATCACTAACACTACTAATTTTAGGTGTTGTTTTGGTGCTGGCGATGAATATCGACTATATCGCAGGTGAGATTGAGGAAGAGGTAGAAATAATAGTCGAAATTGAGCCTGAGGCTGATGATCAAAGCATCTCGGACATTGCGAACACGATTGGTGCTATCTCGGGCATCGAAAGCGTAGTTTTTGTTTCTAAGGAAGATGGACTTGCAGATTTAAAGGAACGGATGGGTGAACAAGGCTATCTGCTTGAGGGCCTAGAAGATGAAAATCCGCTTTACGATATGTTTACTGTTAAGGTTACTAACCCGCAAAATACCAAAGAAGTTGCTGATCAAATCAGCGGTATCGCCAATGTATATGAGGTAGACTACGGTAAAGGTTATGTCGATAAGCTTTTTACAATTACGACTTGGGTTCGCAACATTGGTATTGTTTTTATTATTGGACTTGCAATTACGGCCATGTATTTAATCTCTAATACGATCAAGCTCACTATCAACACAAGAAGTAGAGAGATTGAGCTACAAAAGCTTGTAGGTGCAACGAATTCATACATACGCTGGCCTTTCTTTATCGAGGGGCTTTTACTAGGAGTGTTTGGTGCAATTCTTCCGATCATTTTAATCTTGGTTGGCTACTATCTACTATTGGCACGAATGAGTTTGGATTTATCATTGCTATTTATTAATTTACTACCCTTTTATCCATTAGCTTTACAGGTAGGTTTGGTACTCTTAGGTATTGGTGTCTTTATTGGAGTTTGGGGAAGTTTAATATCAGTAAGACGGTTTTTGAAGATTTAAAATTGTGTACAGATAGGAGCGGATCGCAATGCGAATTAAAAGATTTACATATGTTCTGGTAATTTTTCTACTGGTAGTTGCTTTTGTATTGCCGCTATCACCGGCAACAGTTTTTGCTGAGGACTCCGCTAAATGGGAACAGTTAGACAAGGAAATTCAAGAACTGCAGGCACAGAAAGAGGCTGCACAGAAAGCACAGCAGGAAATAAAAAATGAAATTTCTGGTGTTAAAAGAGAACAGAGTCAAATTCGCAAGGATCTTGAGTTAATTAATAAAGAAATTACTGCTGCAGAAAATCAACTGTTTGCACTTGAGAAGAAGGTGTCGGACACGACCGTTGATGCCAAAAAAGCAGCGAATGAATTAGAGGAAGCTGAGGAACGAGTTGCAGAACGTGACGAGCTACTAAAAACGCGAGTGCGACTAATGTATAAAAACGGCTCAGTTGGCTATATCGAGCTCTTATTTAATGCGACTAGTTTTAAGGATTTTGTAATGCGTTTTAACACAATGAAAAAAATTGTTGAACAAGATAAAACGATCCTTGATGATAATATCCGCGATAAGGATATTATCGCTGATCGCAAGGAGCAGATTGATACATATCTGGCTAGCCTTGAGGAACTTTTCACAGAGACTGAACAGCTAAGATCAGACTTACGTGCGAAAGAAGAGAAGCGCAATTATCAAATGTCAGAATTAGATATTAAGGCCGAGCAGTTAAATGGTGCCAACGCAGAAGAAGAAAAGGTGATTATGGCACTTGCTGCGGCGCAGTCAAAGCTAATTAATGAGAAGCGACAATTACAATTTGGTGGTGGTAAGTTTGTTTGGCCGGTACCGGAAAGCACGAGAATTACCTCAGATTATGGTCTGCGCACGGATCCATTTACTGGTGTAAGAGTTGGCCACTCTGGTATCGATATTGGTCGGCCGTCAAGTGGTGGCAAAAGTCTAATGGGTGCCGATATTGTTGCAGCGGCAGATGGCGTTGTAATACTCTCCTCCTATGTGTCGGGTTATGGTAATACGGTAATGATTGACCATGGTAGTGATATCTGGACGCTCTATGGACATATTCGTAATGGTGGTCTGATGGTTAAGGTAGGACAGACAGTCGCTCGTGGCGATAAAATCGCTGAGGTAGGCTCGACTGGACGTTCAACTGGTCCACATCTACATTTTGAAGTGCGGGATAATGGCAAAGCGGTTAGTCCGTGGACATATTTAACAAGACCATAAAAAACATTGTGTAAATTGTGTAACTAGTAAAACGGCATCTTAAAATGCCGTTTTTTGTTTACTAGATAAGTTTAAAGCGATATACTAGCAAGAGCGTTCTCTACATTTATCATACATGTGGAACGGAAATTTATCAGTCAAGCAGAGAGGGTGTAAGTCAATTGTATTTACGGAAATCACAGATTATATTGTTAATAATTGTTGTAATGTTTATAAGTGGCTATGCTGTGATGGTATTTGTGAGTAACGAGCAGGCTAGTCCCTTGCCGCTTGTAACTGAGGGAGATGGGGGACTCGTTAACGAAGCGACGGATTTCTCTCAGCTTGATGAAATATATAATATTATTCGTGGACACTATGTTGGTGTCGGCGATAAGGATGAAATTATTGAAGGTGCGATTCGCGGAATGTTCAGTGCACTTAATGATCGACATTCCTACTATATGGATCCTGAAGAAACAGAGGAGTTTGAGAAAAGCTTAGACGAATCTTTTGATGGCATTGGTGCAGAGGTGACTTTAGAAAATGGGAAGGTGACTGTAGTAGCACCAATTAAAGGTAGTCCGTCGGAAAAAGCTGGACTGCTGGCCCGTGATCAGATTTTGTCAGTCAATGGTGAATCCTTAGAGGAGATGACCTTGTACGAGGCAGTTAACAAAATCAAGGGACCAAAAGGATCAGAAGCCTTGCTAGAAATCTATCGGCCAGCAATTAACGATGTGATTACGATTTCGATTATTCGTGATAAAATTTCGAATATTACAATTTATTCCGAAACAATAGAGAGTGACCAGGGCTTGCTTGGTTATATTGAAATTACTAATTTTGCTGAGAAGACCTATGAAGATTTTCGTAAAGCTTTAAATGATTTAGAAAAAAGAGGCATCAAGGGATTAATTATCGATGTTCGCGGCAACCCAGGGGGCTATCTACAGAGCGTTCTTAACATAGCAAATTTGACAGTCCCTGATAAGCAAGTTGTTGTTAGAGTCGCTGATAAGTTGACCGAGGATGTTTATTACTCAAAAATGGGGGCCGCTAAATATCCAATTACACTCTTAGTAAATGAGTCTTCGGCTAGTGCTTCCGAAATTTTGGCCAGTGCCTTGCAGGAGTCGGGCGGCTATCCGTTGGTTGGCACTACAACTTTTGGTAAAGGAACCGTACAAAACACATATGGTTTAGATAACGGCGGAACTGTTAAGCTGACCACTGCAAAATGGCTAACACCAAACAGTAAGGAAATTGATGGTGTCGGCGTTGAACCAGATTACACTGTGGAAAACCCGCGGTATTTTGCGAGTGCGGTTATTCCGAATGATGCCAACCTGGGCTATAACGATAATAGTGCCATGGTAGCTAACCTGCAGTTAATTCTAAATGGCCTCTATGGAGAAGATAACGCTTTAATACGTGAGGATGGCTACTTTGATCGTGAGACGGAGAAACTTTTAAAACGTTTCCAAGCTGATGAGCACCTAGACCAGACAGGTATTGTTGATAAGCGGACGGCAGAAAGATTGCAGTCACGTATAATAGATGAAATTAGAGACCCGCAAAATGACTTGCAATTACAAAAAGCAATTGAGGTGCTAGAGGGGTTGATTGAATGAGTGCTCGTTTTAAATTAGAATCAAGTTTTACGCCACAAGGAGACCAGCCACAAGCGATTGAGCGGCTGGTTCAAGGCATTTTAAATGGTGAAAAAAATCAGGTGCTATTAGGTGCAACTGGAACCGGGAAGACCTATACGGCAGCGAATATTATAGAACAAATAAACCGACCGACACTGGTAATCGCTCATAACAAGACCTTAGCGGCGCAACTTACAAGTGAGTTCAAAAGTTTTTTTCCGAACAATGCGGTCGAATATTTTGTCAGCTATTATGATTACTATCAGCCTGAGGCTTATATACCGCATACTGATACCTATATTGAAAAGGATGCGCAGATTAATGATGAGATTGATAAGCTGCGACATTCTGCCACAAGTGCACTTATTGAGCGTAATGACGTTATAATCGTATCAAGTGTATCCAGTATTTATGGTTTAGGGTCACCAATGGAATACAAGGAATTGGTTCTTTCATTACGTGTTGGTATGGAGCGCGAGCGAAATCAAGTTTTACGCAAGCTGGTCGATATTCAGTACCAACGCAATGACTTTAATTTTGTTAGAGGAACTTTTCGTGTCAATGGTGATGTTGTTGAGATTTTTCCGGCGTCACGAAGTGAACAGGCTGTACGTGTCGAATTTTTTGGTGACGAGATTGAACGAATTCGTGAGATTGATGTCTTGACTGGGGAAGTAATCGGTGATCGTGAGCATATAGCAATCTTTCCAGCATCTCACTATGTTACAACTGGGGACAATCTGCGACGAGCGGTCCGCGATATTGAGGCTGAGCTGGAGGAACAGTTAGCTTACTTACGCGATAACAATAAATTGTTGGAGGCACAAAGACTAGAGCAACGAACACGCTATGATCTTGAAATGATGCAAGAGATTGGCTTTTGTTCGGGGATTGAGAACTATTCACGTCACATCGAGAATCGGCCTCCTGGATCTACCCCACACACTTTAATTGATTACTTTCCAGATGATTTTTTACTTTTAATCGATGAATCGCACGTTACTTTACCGCAGATTCGTGGTATGTATAATGGTGACCAGGCGCGCAAAAGGGTTCTCGTGAGTCATGGTTTCCGCCTACCATCAGCGATGGATAATCGACCACTGCATTTTGATGAGTTTACGGAGCGAATCGATCAGGCGATATATCTGTCGGCAACGCCGGGTGACTATGAGTTAGAACTAGCGGACACAGTAGTTGAGCAGATTATTAGGCCGACAGGATTACTTGATCCGGAGCTT
This sequence comes from uncultured Caryophanales bacterium, assembly GCA_964480445.1. Taxonomy (GTDB): domain Bacteria; phylum Bacillota; class Bacilli; order Tepidibacillales; family Tepidibacillaceae; genus CAYZPB01. The sequence goes on along the minus strand of CAYZPB010000009.1, from coordinate 11,156 downwards.
GAAGTTCGGCCATCTAAGGGTCAGATTGATGACCTGCTTGCCGAGATTAATTTGCGTACAAAAGCGAAAGAACGAGTGCTAATAACCACGCTGACTAAGAAAATGTCTGAGGACCTGACCGATTATCTAAAAGAGATCGGTATTAAGGTAAAGTACCTACACTCTGACATTAAGACACTTGAGCGTGTGGAAATCATTCGCGACCTGCGGCTAGGTGAATTCGATGTTTTGGTTGGGATCAACCTCTTGCGGGAAGGATTGGATTTACCTGAGGTTTCGCTAATTGCAATCTTAGATGCTGACAAGGAAGGGTTTTTGCGTTCATCACGTTCCTTAATTCAGACGATTGGACGTGCAGCACGAAATGTTCACGGCAAGGTTATCATGTATGCGAATAGGACAACTAATTCAATGCAGATTGCAATTGACGAGACCTATCGTCGTCGAGCGATCCAGCAGGAATATAATGAAAAGCACGGCATCGAACCTCAGACGATCATCAAGAAAATTAGTGACGTGATTGAGGCGGTGCGTGTCGCTGAGGATAAACTTGGTTACAAACTTGAGGTTGGTAAGAAACTGAGCAAGCAAGAGCGTATAACCTTGATTGAGAATATTGAGATTGAGATGCGCAAGGCTGCTAAGGAATTAAATTTTGAGAAGGCGACTGAGCTGCGTGATTTGATGATTGAGCTCAGCGTCGACTAGATAGAAATAGAGGGAGAAAGATATGTCACAAAAAAGTATAGATATTAAGGGAGCTCGTGTCCATAATTTGAAAAACATAGATATCTCGATTCCGCGAGATAAATTAATTGTAGTTACGGGTCTAAGTGGTTCGGGTAAGTCTTCGCTGGCCTTTGATACGATTTACGCAGAAGGTCAACGCCGTTATGTGGAGTCACTCTCTGCCTATGCGCGGCAGTTTCTCGGGCAGATGGAGAAGCCGGATGTTGACTCAATAGAGGGTCTATCACCAGCAATCTCAATTGACCAACGGACAACGAATCGTAATCCGCGTTCCACGGTTGGGACAATAACTGAAATTTATGATTTCCTGCGTCTGTTATATGCGCGAATTGGTAAGCCTCACTGTCCAACTCATGGTGTAGAGATTACAGCACAGACGATTGAGCAGATGGTTGATCGGGTAATGAAGCTTCCTGAAAAGACGCGAATTCAGATTTTGGCACCAATCGTTGAGGGTCGAAAGGGTGAGCACCTGAAGTTAATTGATGATATTAAGAAGAAGGGTTTTGTGCGTGCACGGATCAATGGTGAGATTCGTGATTTAGACGAGGAAATTAAACTTGAAAAGAACAAAAATCATACAATCGAGGTTGTTGTTGACCGAGTTATTATTAAGCCTGAGCTGGAATCGCGCTTAAGTGATTCTTTTGAAACGGCACTGGCGCTGACTGAAGATAAAGTACGTGTAACTGTTGACGGTGAAGAGGAGTTGCTCTTTAGCCAGAAGTTAGCTTGCCCAGTCTGCGGCTTTAGCATGGATAAACTTTCTACCCGCATGTTTTCTTTCAACAGTCCTTATGGGGCCTGTACTACCTGCGATGGTATCGGTAGAAAGATGGAGATTGATGTTAATTTAATCGCACCAGACAAAAGCAAGACCTTACGAGAAGGTGCTCTGGAACCATGGGCAGGTAGCGCATCCAATTATTATCCACAATTTCTGGAAAGAATCTGCGAGTATATTGGTCTAGATTTCGATACAGTTTATTCGGAGATTCCCGAAGCTAAGTTAAAAAAAATTCTTTACGGCGCCAAAGGGGAGCGGATTAGTTTTACCTTTACCAATGACTATGGCTCGACTCGTACAAGTCGGCCGGTTTTCGAGGGTGTTATTCCTAATCTGGAGCGTCGCTATCATGAAACAGCTTCAGACTATGTTCGTGAGTTTATTGAAAATTACATGAGCGAGACCCCTTGCCCAGCTTGTAAAGGAGCACGACTTAAACCGGAGATACTTGCGGTTTTGGTCTCTGGTCGTAATATCGATTATGTGACACGCTTATCAATCGGCGATGCAGTAGAATTTTTTCGCGATCTGAAGCTTAGCAGTAAGGATCATCAGATTGCCGATGTTATTCTGAAAGAGATTAATGATCGTTTGGGCTTTCTGAAAAATGTCGGCCTAGATTATTTAAATTTAAGTCGGGCTGCTTATACGTTATCTGGCGGCGAGGCGCAGCGTACCCGCTTAGCGACGCAGATTAGCTCGAACCTAATGGGAGTTCTCTATGTGCTTGATGAGCCGAGCGTTGGTCTGCATCAACGTGATAATGATATGTTGCTGAAAACGATGCAACGGCTTCGTGACCTTGGCAACACACTAATTGTTGTTGAACATGATGAGGCAACTATGTTAAGTGCTGACTATATTCTAGACATTGGACCAGGGGCAGGCATTCATGGTGGGCGGGTAGTAGCTTTTGGTACGCCAGAGGAGGTTATGGCTTGTTCGGAAAGTCTAACCGGTCAATATCTGGTTGGTGCTAAATCCATCAAGATTCCTGATGAGCACCGCAAACTTAACGACAATTTCTTAATAATTAAAGGTGCGCGTGAAAATAACCTGAAAAATATTGACGTAAAAATACCCTTAGGAATGTTTGTCGTTGTTTCGGGTGTTTCTGGTTCTGGTAAAAGTTCACTAATTAATCATGTGCTGCATAAGGGTCTAGCGCGGGAACTACAACGCTCGCGTGTGCGCGCTGGCGATTACGATGAAATTATCGGCTTAGAGAAGCTAGACCGCGTTGTTGAGATTAGCCAAGCGCCAATCGGTCGAACTCCACGCTCTAATCCAGCTACTTATACAAAAGTTTTTGATGAGATACGGACACTTTTTGCCGAGACGAATGAGGCAAAGGTGCGTGGTTATAAAAAGGGACGCTTTAGCTTTAATGTAAAAGGCGGTCGTTGTGAGACTTGTCGTGGTGATGGAATTCTCAAAATTGAGATGCACTTCCTGCCAGATATCTATGTTGCTTGTGAGGTCTGTAATGGGACGCGTTATAATCGCGAGACGCTTGATATTAAATATAGAGGCAAAACGATTGCCGATGTATTAGATATGACAGTAGAAGATGCTTTAGAGTTTTTTCAAAACATTCCTAAAATTAAACGGAGAATGCAGACGATTGTTGATGTTGGACTTGGTTATATTAAATTGGGCCAGTCCTCAACGACATTATCTGGCGGCGAAGCTCAACGAGTAAAGTTAGCATCCGAGCTCTATAAACGAAGCATTGGACGGACACTCTATATTCTTGATGAACCGACTACTGGTCTGCATACCGATGATGTTGCGCGTCTACTTAAGATGCTGCAGCAATTAGTGGACAATGGAGATTCTGTCGTTGTCATTGAGCATAACTTGGATGTTCTTAAAACTGCAGATTACATTATTGACCTTGGACCTGAGGGCGGAGATGGTGGTGGGGAGGTACTTATTGCCGGGACACCTGAACAGGTGGCCTTGGCAGAAAACTCTTACACCGGTTATTATCTGAAAAAGATTTTAGAAAAAGATGCTAATAAAATAAGCCACTAAAGACTACTACCAGGAAATAGGTTATAATAAAGAGTATAATTATTCTTTATAATATTCAGGGCAAAGGTGAGTGAAATTATGAAAAAACTTACAAGGTCTAAAGATCAAGTGATGATTGCGGGAGTACTTGGTGGTATTGCGGAGTATACCAATGTCGATGTTACAGTAATTCGTTTATTATATGTACTTTTAACAGTCTTCACTGCTGTATTTCCTGGTGTAATCATCTATATTATTGCATTATTTATAATACCTTCACCGAAATAGGATTAGTGACCAGAATCTGTTTAATGTTTTAAGTAGCTCGCTGTATATATTTAGCTGAAAAAGGGGTAGTTAGATGGAACTCGAAATAATTGACCGAGTAGCTTTCCAAATTGGTGGTTTCCCTGTCTATTGGTATGGACTTATCATCGGCTCGGGAGCACTTCTTGCTGCTCTTTTAGCATTTTATGAGACTAAAAGAATCGGCTTTGATTTCGATACCTTTTTAAACACACTGCTTCTTGCGATACCAACAGCTTTAATAAGTGGGCGCTTATATTATGTTTTCTTTCATTGGGATTATTATAGTCTCCACCGCGGAGAAATATTTTCATTCCGCGACGGCGGATTAGCAATTCACGGTGTAATACTCGGTAGTATTCTTGCCGGCTATATTTATTCTAGGATCAAAAAGTTTTCTTTTGTCCAGGTAGCAGAAATTGCTTTTCCTTCTGTTTTGTTAGGGCAGGCAATTGGTCGCTGGGGTAACTTCACTAATCAGGAGGCTTATGGCGGACCAGTTAGTCTTGAATTTCTTGAGAACTTACACCTACCAGAATTCATTATTAATCAGATGTGGATCAACGGTAGCTACCATCATCCAACATTTTTGTACGAATCAATCTGGAGTATCATTGGCGTAATTATTATTTTATTAATTAGATACCGCAATCCAATTAGGGGTGCTATTCTTTCACTCTACTTTATCTGGTACTCTGTTGGTCGTTTTTTTATCGAGGGCTTAAGGACAGACAGTTTAACTTTCAATGGTCCGGTGTGGTTGGAGAAACTTCTGGAAACGCTCTGGTTACCACTTGCTTCCGTCTGGGATGCGGGCGAGCTGACTGGGGGAAACATACGTTCAGCACAGCTGTTTAGCTTAGTTGCGATTCTTGGATTTATCGGATATCTAATTTATATTTCAATTGGTGAACGTTCAACACTACGTTATGCTGATAATCCTTACCTAGGGGAATCGAGCAAGGGAGTGGCTGCTGATGTGGAAGAAATTACTACTAGGGTGGATGGTACTAAAAAGACTAGCGAAGGTGATGCTAGTAGCCTGGGTGAGACTGACGCGGCCGAAAGGGGAGGCGTTGATGTTGAGGGAGACGACTAGTTTTAAGGTAGACCCAGAAAGTAACTCGCTCTGGCAATTGTATCAAACGGTTGGCTTCTGGAGAGTGTTCCAGAATACAGTTATTATTTCCCTAGCGCGAATTACTCCCTGGTTTAAGGTTAAAAACTGGCTCTATCGACGTCTGGGTGTTGAAGTTGGTGACAAAACAGCGATTGCTTTTAAAGTTATGTTGGATATTATGTACCCAGAGAAAATTCATATTGGGGACAATACGATAATTGGTTATAATACGACAATTCTAGCGCATGAGTATTTGATTGAAGAATACCGTTTGGGCGATATTTATATTGGGGACAGTGTGATGATTGGTGCCAATGTAACGATTCTGCCTGGTGTCACGATTGGTGATAATGCCATTATAGGGGCAGGCGCTGTAATAATAGGTGATGTGCCGGCTGGGGCCTTTTATGCAGGAAATCCAGCAAGGTTAATAAAAGAAGAAGAGGGAGAGTTATTAGATGAAGATTGATTATCATACGCATCATGAACGGTGCGGTCATGCCGTTGGCGAGCTACGCGAATATATTGAAAATGCAATCGTGAAGGGTCTTGACCAGATTGGACTTTCTGATCATCTGCCTTTAGTTCATCTTCCAGCTGACCAAATACCGACGGGAACAGCGATGGATATCTCGGAGTATGACGGCTATGTTAGTGAGGCACTAACTCTAAAGCAGGCTTACAAAAGTGATATCGATATCCGCGTTGGTGTGGAGGGCTATTTTGTCTCGGGTTGGGAAAAAGAGTTGGAGCAACTGATAAAACCTTATCCCTTCGACTATGTGATTGGCAGTATACATAATATTGGCGAGTGGGATATCAGTGACTCGCGACAGGTCCATCTTTGGCAGGGGAAGAATGTTGATCAAGTTTATCGTGCCTACTATAGCGAGCTTACGGCTGCAGCAAAGTCGGGAATGTATGATTTTGTCGGTCATTTTGATGTAATTAAAAAGAATGGATTACCGCCGACTGTTGATTTAACTGCAGAGATTGAAGAGGCCTTACAGGCGATTAAAACAGCTGATATGGCGATGGAACTAAATGCTTCGGGCCTTGAAAAAGCCGATGGAGAAATGTACCCGGCGAATTGGATTGTGCGACGAGCGATTGAGCTGGGGATTCCATTCACCTTAGGTTCAGACGCGCACAAACCTGAGGAAGTGTTTTTAAATGTTGAGCAGGCGAGGGAGTTACTTCGCCAATACGGTTTAAAGGAACTTGCGACTTTTAAAGAGAGAAAGCGAATAATGATTCCCTTATAAAATAAGCGTGAAGTAGAAGGAGGTCATATTATATGGAAAACAAATATGATATTGCAATTGTTGGTGCTGGTCCGGCTGGCTTAAGTGCGGCAATTTATGCCGGAAGGGCTGGTTTTTCAACTGTACTTTTGGAACGCGGTGTTCCTGGTGGGCAGCTGGTAAATACAGATGAGTTTGAAAACTATCCTGGCTTTAAAAGCATTAATGGAGCGGAACTAGCAGAACGGATGTTTGAACATGCATTAGCTTACGGGGCAGAATACCTTTATGCAAATATTGATAAAGTCATTGATCATGGAGAGTATAAGGAAATTATTGCTGGCGACAAAAGCTATCAAGCAAAAGCTGTAATCGTGGCGACTGGTTCTCAACCACATCGGCTAGGCGTACCTGGTGAAAAAGAATTTGCCGGACGCGGAGTATCTTTATGTGCAGTCTGTGATGGCGCATTTTTCCGTGATAAAATTGTGGCAGTAGTTGGCGGTGGAAATGCTGCTGTTGAGGAGGCAATTTTTTTGGCCAAGCTTGCGTCAAAGGTAATTATAATTCATCGTCGAGATGAGTTACGTGCAGATAAAATTCTGCAGGATCGTGCTTTTGCTAATGAAAAAATTGAGTTCGAGTTGAGCACAGTCGTAAAGGAAGTAGTTGGGGAGGAAAAAGTAACTGGTGTCTTAGTTGAGGACTTAAAAACTGGCGAAGAAAGATTGATTACTGTTGATGGAATGTTTGTCTATATTGGTTCCCAACCGGTCACTGATTATATAGCTGATTTAGGAATAACTGATAAACTGGGCTATGTTTTGACTGATGAGGGAATGGCTACTAAAGTGGCGGGGATTTATGCAGCGGGAGATGCTAGAAAAAAAGTATTACGACAAGTAGTAACATCTGCAGCAGATGGTAGCATTGCGGCAATTTCAGCTCAAAAGCACTTGGAAGGTCTAAAATAGACTAAAAATGCATGAAATTGACGTAAATTGCGAGAAAAACTACTGTTTGTAACAATTAATTAATGTTCCTGTAATATAACTGTAATATTGAGGGGTTATACTGTTAGTGAGTTACCCCCTTTCTAAGATATAATTTGACAGCACGGATTGAATCCGTGCTTTTTTCTGTGCATTTTTATCCTCTGCTTGGTGCTAGTTATTCGATTGCAGATATTGTATGATTATAATAGGAAGTATCTATGATAAGGGAGCTAGTTATGAAACTTAATGAGAAGATGCAATTAGTAATTATTACTGGAATGTCAGGTGCTGGTAAGACCGTTGCGATTCAAGGTCTGGAAGATATGGAATATTATTGTGTTGATAATCTGCCACCAGTCTTGATTCAGACCTTTATTGATCTAATGCAGAAATCAAGTGAGAGTCTAAATAAGGTAGCCTTAGTAATTGATATGCGTACGCGTGAGTTTTTTGGTGAGCTAATAAAAGCGTTAGCGGCGCTTGACCAGATAAAAAGCATTGAATACCGAATTGTTTTTCTGGAGGCAGACGATGCAACTTTAGTAAATCGCTACAAGGAATCTCGCAGAAAACATCCAGCACTTCATGATGCATCACCCTTAGAAGGGATTTTATATGAGCGCCAACTATTAGAGGAAATTAAGGGCAAGGCTAACCATATGATTGATACTAGCAAGCTCACGCCACTTCTGCTTAAAGAACAGGTGGGTGAGCTGTTACAGGGTGAACTAACTAAGGATTTTACTGTTAATATGCATTCCTTTGGCTTCAAGTATGGAACAGTGCTTGATGCTGATTTAATATTTGATGTTCGCTTTTTGCCTAATCCTTATTATGTTAAGACCTTACGTAATCAGACTGGTAAGAATCAAGAAGTTTTTGACTATGTAATGAAGTGGCAGGAAACAGGCGAGCTTCTCGACAGAATGATTGACCTACTACGCTATCTCCTACCAAAATATAAAAAAGAAGGCAAAAGTCAGTTGCATATAGCGATTGGTTGTACAGGTGGTAAACATCGTTCAGTTGTTATCTCTGAGCAGATTGCTGACAATCTTCAAACTGATTGGACAGTAAGCGTTAGGCACCGCGATATTTATGTTGATTGAAGATAATAGTAGATCGAGGTTGATGAGATGTTAGAAGAACAGAAAAAAATCGTAGTAGTAGGTGGTGGTATCGGTCTTTCCGTTATTCTTCGAGGTTTAAAAAAGAAGGATATTGGAATCGATGCAATCGTAACAGCCGCTGATGATGGTGGCAGTTCGGGTATCCTGATGAAGGATTTTGATATTCCGCCGCCCGGAGACATTCGTAACGTGTTGATTTCGCTAGCGACGGTCGACCCTGAACTCGAGCAGCTTTTGCAATACCGTTTTGATCGGGGTGAAGGTCTGGCTGAACACACAATTGGTAATCTGCTGATTGCAGCAATGTATGATATTACTGGTGATTTTGTTACAGCAATTAACAAGCTGATTGAAATATTAGCGATTAGGGCACGGGTAATTCCGGCATCGGACAAAAAAATTACCTTATCCGCCGAGTTTGTTGATGGGACGATTGTGGAAGGCGAGTCGAAGATTCCGCTGGTGGGCAAACCAATTAAGAGAGTTTTTATTGAACCAGCTAATCCTAAACCAATTCCTGATGCTTTGACTGCTGTAAAGGAGGCAGATTTAATTCTGCTAGGACCAGGTAGTCTTTATACCAGTATTATTCCCAATCTATTAGTGCCAGAGATAAGAGAGGCGATCAAGAATTCGCCAGCTAAAAAAGTCTTTATCTGTAACGTTATGACCCAGCCGGGTGAGACTGATAACTATACTGTAGGTGATCATGTGACTGCAATTGAGCAACATGTTGGTAGCAAGTTTATTGATTATGTACTCGTAAATGATAAGCCGATTACTCCAGAATTGCTAAAGCATTACTCGGTGGAGGACGCAAGGCAGGTAATCTGTGAAGCAGATGATGTTGATTATTTAGCTGAGGGAGGATATCAGTTAATTATTAGCGATTTTTTAAAGTGTGGCACTTTTATTCGTCACGATGAGGAGAAGATTGCTAACCAGATATTAAAGATGCTAAAGGAAATATAAAGATACTAATGGAAATATAATGAGATTAATGAATATAAAGAAATTAAGAATTATGATGAAATGAGGTGGCGCAATGTCTTTTGCTGCCGAGACTAAACGTGAACTCGCTACGGTTTTTGATGAGAAACGCGAGTGTAGGGTTGCAGAGTTATCTGCCCTAGTGCAGATGAACGGCAAGGTTTATAGAACTAATGATGAAATGATTCTGGAGATACAGACGGAGAACGCAGCAATCGCGCGCAAAATCTTTAGCTTAATCAAGGACGTTTTTGCTATTTCGGCTGAGATTATGGTGCGGAAAAAGATGCGTTTAAAAAAGAATAACGTTTATTTAATTCGTTTATTAAATAATGTTGAAGAACTATTGCAGGAGCTTAAAATTGTCGATAGTGAAATGGTTTATAACTTGAAGATTGATCCGGATTTAATCAAAACGACGCTATGCAAACGTGCATATCTGCGTGGCGCCTTTCTAGCGGCAGGATCGCTCAATAATCCTGAAAGTGGCTCTTATCATCTAGAAATTAGTAGCAACAGCCAAGAGCATGCTGAAGATTTGGCCAAGCTCTCTAATTACTTTAGGCTTAATGCAAGATGGAGTGAGCGCAAAAAAGGTTTTTTTATCTACCTTAAAGAAGGTGAAAAGATTTCTGATTTTCTAAGTGTGATTGGTGCGCATCAAGCCTTGCTTAAATTTGAAGATGTGCGAATTGTGCGTGATATACGAAACTCAGTTAATCGGATTGTTAATTGTGAGAAAGCTAATCTGAAGAAGATTTCTGATACAGGTGTTAGACAGGCTGAAAGCATTCGTTTAATTTCACGTGAAATCGGCTTAGATAACTTGCCAACTAGATTACAAGAGATTGCCGAACTGCGGTTACAATATCCTGATGCTTCTTTGCAGGAACTAGCAGAGCTTCTACCCAGCGGTAAAATAAGTAAGTCGGGCGTGAATCATCGTTTGCGCAAGCTGGAGGAGATCGCCGGAAAGTTGAAGGGAGACGCCTTAAATGAGTGAACGGACGGGCTTTTTCAATAATATTCTAGGATTGATTGGAAATACGCCACTCGTGCAGTTGCAAAAACTTGCACCAGATAGTGCTGATGTGTTTGTAAAATTAGAATATTTTAATCCGGGGGGTTCGATTAAAGATCGAATCGCTCTGCAGATGGTAAGGGAGGCAGAGAAGGCTGGCGCGATAAAACCTGGCGATACTCTGATTGAAGCAACGAGCGGTAATACAGGGATTGGGATTGCGCTTGTAGCTGCTGCAAAAGGTTACCGCACAGTCATCGTCATGCCGTCCCATATGAGCAAGGAGCGGCAGCGGCTGATGAGCGCTTATGGTGCGGAACTTGTTTTAACCGAGCCCAGCTTAGGCATGCAGGGGTCGATAGATCGGATGGATGAGTTGGTCGCCGAGCATGGTTTTTATCCGTTATGTCAGTTCGCTAATCCAGCTAATCCGCTCGCTCATAAGCTTTATACTGGACCGGAGATTATTAGGCAGACTGGCGGCAAGCTTGATGCTTTCGTGGCCGGAATAGGCACCGGTGGCACGATCACTGGCGTTGGCCAGGTGCTCCGGGAAAACGCGTCGAGCAAGGTGTCGGCGTCAGGCAAGGCGTCAGCGTCAGGCGCCGATGAAGTTGCTCGCTACCCCTTGATTGTTGGGGTGGAGCCGCTCGACTCGCCGGTTCTCTCAGGTGGTAAGGCCGGAGCACACCAGATCCAAGGTATTGGAGCTGGATTCGTGCCACCAGTCCTTAATTGTGAAATCTATGATGAATTGCTGCTTGTGACAACAGAGCAGGCCTATCATACTGCGCGAA
>CAYZPB010000008.1:0-26329 GCA_964480445.1 uncultured Caryophanales bacterium | reverse complement strand
AAAACAAGATGATCATAATTCTTAACGATAATAAAATGTCGATTTCACAGAATGTTGGTGGTGTACATAATTATTTAGAGAAACTTAGAACAACACAGGGCTATTTGCGCGCGAAGAAAAGATTTAGAGATTTCACGAAAAAAATACCACTGGGTGAAAGTTTATTTAATATTTCAGAAAAAATACGCGACAGTTTAAAATATTTGGTAGTTGAAGGGATTCTTTTTGAGGAGATTGGCTTAACCTATCTTGGGCCAGTTGATGGGCATGATATCCCGGGCTTGATCGAAATTTTAGAAAACGCTGATAAATTGGATGAGCCAGTACTGATTCATGTTTTGACTGAGAAAGGCAAGGGTTTTAAACCTGCTGAGTTCAGTCCAGATGTATTTCATGGGATTGGTAAATATGACATAAATAGTGGCGAGCTAATTCAGACTGGCTCGACACCTAATTATACGAGCGTATTTGGTGAAACACTTGTTAAGCTGGGTGCCGACAATGAAAAAATTGTAGGAATAACGGCCGCAATGCCGGCTGGTACAGGACTTGATAAATTTAAAGATGCTTATCCTGAGCGTTTTGTTGATGTTGGGATAGCTGAACAACATGCTGTGACGATGGCTGTGGGTATGGCTTTAGCTGGTTATACACCTGTTGTTGCCATTTATTCAACCTTTCTGCAAAGAGCCTACGATCAGGTATTACACGACGCTGCTCGCCAGAATGCGCATGTAGTTTTTGCGATTGACAGAGCGGGACTAGTTGGTGCGGATGGTGACACCCATCATGGAGTTTTTGATATAGCTTATTTACGAAGTATTCCCAACATGACGATTATGATGCCAAAGGATGAACGCGAATTACAGAATATGCTCTACACGGCAATCAATTGTTACAGCGGACCAGTGGCTATTCGTTACCCGCGTGCTAATGGACTGGGTGTACCGCTATCGGATGATTATGAAGAGATTAAGATTGGAAGCTTTGAAACAATACGAACGGGTGAAAAGGTGGCGATTCTCGCCTTGGGACCGATGATCACGCTTGCTGAAGAAGCTGTGGAAAGTCTTAGTAAAGAGGGGATCAATCCCCAGATTGTAAATGCTCGTTTTATTAAACCCTTGGATGAGAAATATCTATTAGAATTAGCAGCCGCGGGCTTTAAAATTCTGACAGTCGAAGAAGGCGTGAAACGTGGTGGCTTTGGTAGCTCAATTATGGAGTTTTATTCTCTACATGAGCAAGCTGTTATTGTTGAATCCATCGGGATTGCTGATGAATTTGTAACTCACGGAAGTACGGAAAGATTGCGCGAACACGTTGGCTTAACAGTTAAAAACATTGAAAACAGGGTAAAGAACCTTATTAAAAGAGACAGGTAAATTATGAGAAAAAAAGAGCGGCTGGATATTTTGTTAGTTGAAAAAGGACTGTTTGATTCACGTGAGCAAGCAAAGCGGTCGATAATGGCTGGACTTGTGACAGTTGCTGGTGAGTTGTCAGACAAACCCGGCATGCAGGTTGATGTAACTGCTGAGATTGCGGTAAAGGCTGAGTTACATCCCTACGTTTCACGTGGTGGTTTAAAATTGGCAAAAGCAATCGAGGTTTTTGATTTATCGTTTGCGGGACGAGTTGTGATAGATATTGGTGCATCAACCGGTGGCTTTACTGATTGTGCCTTACAAAATGGCGCTAGCGAGGTTTATGCAATCGATGTTGGTTACGGTCAGCTGGCGTGGAAATTGCGCCAAGATGAACGTGTTCATGTGATGGAGCGCACGAATTTTCGCTATGTAGAGGCAAGCGACTTTGCTTATGGTAAGCCTGATTTTGCGCTTATCGATGTGTCCTTTATTTCACTGCGAATAATTCTTGAAAATTTACTAAAGATTCTGGAGCAACCGAGTGAGGTAGTTGCCTTAGTTAAGCCGCAATTTGAGGCGGGACGGGAAAATGTTGGTAAGGGTGGAATTGTCAGTAAGCCTAAGACGCAGATTGAAGTCTTGCAACAGGTTATTGAATTTGCTATCGCTAGTGGTTATCAGTTTGTTGGCTTGGATTATTCACCAATTCGTGGTGCTAAAGGCAATATCGAGTTTCTCTTATATTTAAAAAGGCACACTCAGACAAAACTTGAATCGCTAACTGATATAAAAGAGATAATTGAAGCTACTGTGGCGCGAGCCCATACAAGGGGAGACTGGGAAGGCTAAACATAAAATTAGAATTGTAAATCTTTGTATGAATATTGTCTAAAAAAGTGTATAATTATTCAAAGAGCATTTATGGGAGGTTGGAATGAAAACGAAAAGACTTCTAAAAATTCGTGAGCTCATCACAAACCATGATATCGATACGCAGGAAGAGTTGGTCGACTTGCTAAAGGAGAGTGGCTTTAATGTGACGCAAGCAACTGTTTCGCGAGACATCAAGGAGCTACATCTAGTTAAAGTTCCACTTGATGATGGTAAATACAAATATACTTTGCCGGCCGATCAACGTTATAATCCTTTACAGAAGCTAAGGAGGGCAATGCGTGATAGCTTTGTTGGACTGGATTCGACTGACAATCTAATTGTATTAAAAACACTACCAGGAAATGCTAACACAATTGGTGTTATTATTGATAATCTTGGGTGGCAGGAGATAATGGGGAATATTAGCGGTGATGATACCTGCCTAATCATTTGCCGTAGCAAAAATGCTGCAAAAGAGGTATCGAAAAGACTTTTAGAATTATTATAAGTGGTGAAAGTATAAGTGGTGAAAGTATGTTAGTAGAAATAACGATTAAAGAATTTGCAATTGTTGAAAATTTACGGATTAATTTTAATGATGGATTAAATATTCTCACTGGCGAGACAGGCGCGGGTAAGTCGATAATTATAGATGCAATTCAATTAATAATCGGTGGCCGTGGTTCAGTTGATTTTATTAGAAGTAGCGCAGACAAGTCAGAAATTGAAGCAATTTTTGATTTAAAGGATGATCATTCAGTTTACTTACTCTTAGATGAGAAGTCGATCGATTATTCGAAGGAAGAGATGTTGGTTATAAGGCGAGAGTTATTTAGGAATGGTAAGAGCATTAGCCGTATTAATGGACAGCTAGTAAATTTGTCTGTACTTAAAGAAATTGGCGCAAAAGTCATTCAGCTTTATAGTCAATTGCAACATCAACAACTATTACATAATGAAAAGCAGTTAGCATTGCTGGATGGTTATGCCGAGGAAAAATTGGCTAGCATAAAAGCACAATATACTACTACATATGAACGTTATAGCTCGTTAAAAAAAGAGTGGTTACTTTTAACAAATAATGAGCGAGAGACTAAACAACGATTGAACTTACTTCAATATCAAATCTCAGAGATTAAGGCTGCTAATCTGGAGCCTGGTGAAGAGGATACACTAAACTATCAGAAGAATATAATAAAACACGCTGAGAAGATTGCTTATGCTCTAAATAATGCACATGAAAATTTATCGAGGGAAAAGGGAGCAGTCGATTTAGTTAGAGCCTCACGAATGCAATTAGAACAGTTAATTGAATATGATAACAAATTTGAACAAATACATGAGGAATTGACAAATAGCTACTATCAGTTGGAAGAACTAGCGCAGGAGATTTCAGAACAGGTTAACAACATTGAATATGATGCGGTTAAACTTGATCAAATTGAAGAGCGGCTTTCTGCAATTTATTTTCTTAAACAGAAATATGGAGCATCAATTACAGAGGTCCTTAAATATCTAGAAAAAAGTATTGCTGAGTTGGAAAAACTAGAGAACCGCGAAGTTCAATTGGAACAGGTGACATCTGACTTACAAAAGACGACTGAAAAAATGCTTAATAATGCTCTCGACCTTTCTGCTGAAAGGAAGAATGCTGCCAATGATTTAGCATTTTTAATTGAAAAAGAACTTGCTGATTTACGGATGAGCAATACGCGAATGAAAATAGCGCTGGAGTATATAGAGAGTGCCACTGGAGTTGAGTATCAAGGAAAAAGATATCAGATTAGCAGTGAGGGGCTTGATCAGATAGAGTTTCTAATATCACCTAATCCTGGCGAACCATTAAAACCCTTAGACAAGATTGCATCTGGCGGGGAGTTATCACGGATTATGTTGGCAATATTAACAATCCTTGCGGAGAAGGAAGAGGTACCAACAATTATTTTTGATGAGATTGACACAGGAGTTAGCGGGAAAGCAGCTCAAACTATTGCTGAAAAACTAGCTAGGGTAGCTCAAAGCAAGCAGGTTTTTGCCATAACCCATCTTTCTCAAGTCGCTTCAATGGCTGATTCCCATTATTTAATTCAGAAGGATACAGAAGAAATGATTACTAAAACTAAGATAAACCAACTACATAAAAATGATCGAGTTAATGTCTTGGCGAGGATGTTGGGAGGAACAGAAATTACTGATACAACCAATGAACATGCGAGAGAATTAATCGAAAAAGCTCAACAGTTTAAAGAAAAAATATAAATATTAAAAACTTTAAAAATATTAAAGGAAATCATTAATCCTTGTCGAAAATTATCAATGAATACGAAATATCGTAAAAATTGATAATGGAGGTGAGGAAAATGAAAAGAATCAAACTTGTCATTGCAGATTTTAATAATGAGTACTTAAATTCGCTGGAAGAGTTTTTTAGAGATGATGCTGAGATTGAATTACTTGCAGCTATAAATGACGGAAATGAATTGTTAAAAGCTCTAGATATTATTACACCTGATGCATTGTTATTGGATCTTGTCTTGTACGGAATGGATGGTATTGGTGTTTTAGAGCAAATAAAATTACGTGCTAATCTTAAAAACATGAAGATTATTGTTACGTCAACTTTTGGTACGGAAGGCATTATTAAGCAGACCATAAAATATGGCGCTGATTATTGCTTGATCAAGCCAGCAAATAAAGAACAGTTATTAAATCGTATAAAAGAACTAGCTTGGTGCGAAGCGAATCCTGAAAGCTTTAAATTTAATAACGCTTCAATAATCAAAGAACCAAAGGCAATTTTTACAAATCCTAACGACACTAAGTTATCAACTATTGAATTACTGCACGAACTAGGAGTCCCAGCACATATTAAGGGATATCGCTATTTGATTGAGGCGGTTAACAATGTTTATAATAATGCTGACCTTTTAGACCGAATCACAACTGAGCTGTACCCGATAATAGCTGATAAATTTAATTCAACAAAGAGCAGAGTTGAGCGAGCGATAAGGCATGCTATTTTTGTAACTTGGACACGGGGAAATAGCGAGATGATGGAGGATCTATTTGGATCGATTGTTGACATTACGAACATAAAACCGACCAACAGTGAATTTATTTCGATGATCGCGGCAAAAGTTGAACTGGAGTTTAAAAAATTAAATACAAAAAGATAAATTTTAAAAGGGAGCAGGTCAAGCTTGCTTGACCTGCATATCTTATAAATAAAGGGGGCTTTCAGATGTCTAGATCAAGGGAAGGAATTCTTAAATCTGATTATGATGGTCCAACTATGAAAAGATTTGTAGGCAGAGGTATTATTACTTTTTTAGTATTAATAATGCTTACACATACTGCTGCTTATTTTCTACTTTTTCTGCCGACGCAGAATCAACTCAAAAGAGTACTGATTGAGAATTACGATAATGATGCATTAATCCGTTACAAATTCTTCGATATTAGGGTAAGTCTTAGCCTGCAAAGTGCAGAAAATCTTACTAGCAGTCAGAATATGATGAATACAATCCTTGCATATGAAGCTGGAGAGATGGGTTTAGAGGAATTAAAAGGGAATGTCCAGGATCAGTATTCGAATTATGTACAGGACATAGATTATTTGGTTCAGGCGGAAAGGTCAATTGATGGCAACATTATCGGCTCAATGAAGAAGGAACAATATACATATGACTCTTTTATACCAGATGAAATATATAAAAATGATAGAATTATGGATGATTTTTGTCTAGAGGATGGAGAAATCTATTATGAATTGCTGTTACCTATTTATTCAGACAGTAGAGTAATTGGACATGACCGTCTGATATTCTGCTTTAGTGAATATTTAGAAATTATTGCATCAGAAAATGTTAGTTCGACAATTATTAATAAAGCAGCACATGACGAGTTAACAAATAAGGGGACATTAATTCAAGCAAGTAAAATCGGCGAGATTATAAATAAAGATCAAGTTTTTTACCACATAGCAAGCTTAAATGACAATTACTATTTTGTAACTAGTCAGAGAGAAGCAGACCTATTGCTCCCTGTTAATGAAATAAGGTCTCATGCTTCATTACTTGGTGTAAGTTCTTTTGTTCTGCTGGCTATTATAGCCTTTCCTGTAATTATTTTGTTGGCAAGAAAAGAATTTTTAGGTTATGAAAGCTTTCATAGCAGCTTAAGTAAAGAACTGAGCCAATTGAAGGTTGATCCATTAACAAATGCGACAGTAAGACGCGCCTGCGAAGAGCATCTGCAAGTTTTATTTGACAACTATGGAAAGACTGGAATTTCCCCGGCAATTATCATGTTTGACATTGATGATTTAAAGGATATTAACGATTCATATGGACACCTTGCGGGTGATGAAGCGATAAAAGGTGTTGTTGCAGCAGTAGCGCAAAAAATACGTGCCAACGACTGTTTATACCGCTGGGGTGGTGATGAATTCATTCTAATAATTGATAGTCTCAAACAGTTGCATGTCGACCAATTCGTTGCAAAAATGCTGCAAGCTGTTGCTGCTGCAGAGATAGAATATAGGGGTGAAGTGATTAAGCCGACAATTTCAGTTGGTCTGACTTATTTTAATGAAAGTGATTTAAGCTATCTTGATACAATTAATCGCGTTGATCATGCTATGTATATGTCTAAAATTACTGGGAAAAAAGGAGCAACATTTATTTAACGCCACTGATTAGGGAGCTGGAGAATGAGAAGCATCACTAGAAAGTTTCATGATTTCGCTACTAAGACTACAAGTAAGGAGAAAGCAAACAGCACTATCTTGATTTTGCTAATCTTGATTATTACTACTGTTTATTATCTATTTTCCTTAAATAATATTATTACTAATCAGGAGACGAATGCTATTGAATTAGCAAATTCGACTGCGGCACTGATTTTTTCGGAACACATTATTGAAAATGAGGAAGAATATTTAAATGGAAATCTTACCGCTTCCCCAATGACAGGGGCGCTAGATTATTTTGTTGAGTCTACGGATAAGGTCTATTATGCATTTGTCTTAAAAAACATTGATAAAAAACCACAGCTTATCGCTAATTCAGCAGCTGTTGACCTGGATATAGATCAAGACCTAGCTGAACTTATTGTTAACTCACAAGAGTCTATTTATCAAGTTTTTATCGGTGAACGAGCAGTTATTACTCCAAAGAATAGTTCTGCTAGTGGTAGTTGGGTCCATGTCCTAACACCTGCCTATTATCAGGATGACCATTTATATGCAGTTTTCGGGACTACTTATAGTTGGACTGAATGGCGCAACAATATTTATACTCAGATGTTACCAACTATACTTATTATATTAATGGTCTGGGCCCTAGTTTTTACAACGATGGTTATTCGTTTTAGACAAAAACAGCTATTGCACTACACAGCAGAGCTTAAGGAGAGCGAAAGAAGTAAATCGCTCTACCTATCACAGATTGCTGGTATGGCCTATCGTTGCAAAAATGATCCGGATTGGACAATGGAATTTGTATCACAGGGCTGTTACGATTTGACCGGTTATCCGACTACGAGTTTAATTGGAAATAAAGATATCTCTTATAATGCATTAATTTCTCCAGAATACCAGGTAGTATTGCATCAAGAGTGGAATCGAATATTAGCTCGTCATACTAATTTTACCGGCGAATACCAGATTATCACAAAAGATGGTGAGCTAAAGTGGGTAATGGAATATGGACAGGGTGTTTATAATAAAGATGGTTCCGTAGAGGCGCTTGAGGGGATTATTTTTGATATAACTGATCGTAAAAAAAGTGAGATGCAGTTAAACTATCTCCAAGAGCATGATATCTTAACTGGACTGTATAACCGCTCGCACATGGAACAAGAGCTAAAACAAATTAAGAGCGCAGAATATTTACCGCTTACAATTATGATTTTAGATATTGATGGTTTGCGGATGATTAATTGTGCTTACGGTCATAATGTTGGTAATCATGTAATTACTGCTAGTGCAAAACTTATTAAGTTGCATATGGGTAAAGATGTAATAGTTGCCAACATGGGTGCCGGCGAGTTTATGGCACTGCTGCCAAATACAGACCAAATTGTTGCAGAAAAAATTAAGAGAAATATTAAGGCTGATGTACAAAAACATAACTTAGAGAGTGAATTCGCATCGCATCAATTTAATCTTTCGATTGCATATGAAACACGTGAAAACATTGATATAACTATCGAAGAAATTGTAGCGTTAGTTGAAGAAAATTTAAAAAAACACAAGCTGCTTAATCAGCATAGTACTTATTCCGCAATAGTATCGTCTATAATGGCGACATTATATGCTAAAAGTCATGAAACAGAAAGTCACGGGTTAAGACTTGGTAAGTTTTCAACGATGATTGGTGAAAAGCTGGGGTTAAAACAGAATGAGCTTGATGATTTACGTTTGCTTGCACAGCTACATGATATTGGGAAAATTGGCATTCATGATCGAATCTTAAATAAACCGGCTGCTCTTACCAAAGAAGAGTGGGCAATAATGAAACAACATCCACAAATAGGATTTGAGATAGTCAGTGCGATACCGCAAATATCACATATAGCTGATTATATTTTAGCACATCATGAACGCTGGGATGGCGCCGGTTATCCAAGCAGACTCGCTGGTGAAGAGATACCATTTATTTCAAGGGTGCTTGCTGTCGCCGATGCTTATGATGCAATGATTGAGGACCGGGTTTACCGCAAAGCCTTGACACGAGAAGAGGCACTTGCTGAGATTAAAGGAGGTGCAGGTACTCAATTTGACCCTAAAGTTGCAGCTGTTTTTGTGCAGTTATTTGAAGAGGGAAGGCTTAGTTTTTAATTTACAAACGACTTGATATTATATACACTATAGCTTAGTATATAATTTTATTAAATTACCTATATAATGTAATTATAATAGGTTTTTTCTTGTTTATATATTATGTTTTAATTGAATAAAATAGCACAATTTATTAGAGGGGAGCGATTACTTATCAATCCAAGAATTAAAATAATTACCGGACATTTCGGTTCAGGCAAAACTGAAATCGCAATTAATCTTGCTTTAGCTGAACGTAATAAATTTTCTAAAGTAGCAATAGCCGACTTAGATGTTGTAAATCCTTATTTTCGCTCACGCGACGAGAGAGAATTTTTAGCTGAGTCAGGTGTGACGTTAATCGCCCCTGAAGGAAAGCTTAGTACCTCTGATTTACCAATTGTATCTGGAGCAATCTACGGAGTAATTAATGATATAGAGTACCGCTTGATAATAGATGTTGGGGGAGACCAAGATGGTGCAACAGCCTTAGGACAGTATTATAATGATTTACAGAGAACGGATTATCAGATGTATTTTGTAATCAATGCTAATCGACCCTTAGTCAATGATTTAGCTGGTGTAGTGGATGCTATTAGTCGAATTGAGAATGCTTCACGCTTAAAGGTTAGTGGCTTAATTAATAATACTAATCTTGGTGCCGACACTAAAAGTAGGGATATTATTAAAGGAATTGAATTAAGCGAAGCCGTTTCAGCTAAGTTAAACATTCCTTTCTTATATACAACAATCAATGAGGAGTTTATTTCGACCACAAGAGAAATTGCTGACATCAATAAAGTGTTTTATATAAGGAAGTATTTGAAGCTGCCATGGGAATAGAGAAGGGAGAAGTGTAATGGAAAAAAGAGTAGTATTTGATGAAAAACTTTGTAAGGGCTGTAAATTATGTATTGAATTCTGCCCACAAAATATTATTGAACTTGTTGAGGAATTAAATGAGAAGGGTTACCAGACTGTAGATGTTTATGAACAGGATAAGTGTACTAGCTGTCAAGCTTGCGCAATTGTCTGTCCAGATAATGTTATTACAGTTTATCGCCCTAAAAAATAAGAATTTGATAAAAGGAGATAAGCAAATGGCAAAAGTTTTAATGAAAGGAAATGAAGTTATTGCAGAGACCGCAATTAAAGCGGGATGCAGAAGTTACTTTGGTTACCCAATCACGCCCCAGAGCGAACTGATAGCCTACATGGCCAAGAGATTGCCGGAAGTAGACGGAGTATTTTTGCAAGCTGAAAGTGAGGTTGCAGCAATTAATATGGTTTACGGTGCTTCATGTGCTGGTGTCCGTGTTATGACCTCTTCCTCAAGTCCTGGTATTAGTCTAAAGCAAGAGGGTATCTCCTATTTAGTGGGCGCAGAGTTACCTGCTGTAATTGTAAATATTATGCGCGGAGGACCTGGTTTAGGCACAATTCAACCATCGCAGGCAGATTATTTTCAAGCAACAAAAGGCGGTGGGCACGGTGACTATAAAATACCGGTCTATGCACCAGCAAATTTGCAAGAGATTGTTGACTTAACTTATACAGCCTTTGATGTTGCTGATATGTACCGGACCCCCGTTTATATTCTAGGGGATGGAATGCTTGGGCAGATGATGGAACCTGTAGAATTTAATACGCACGAGGAGCGAGAGTTACCGCCAAAAGACTGGGCAACTACTGGTACACGTGGTGATGGTAAACCAAAGATTATTAACTCATTGCGCTTAGACCCTAATGATCTGGAACAACACAACTTAAATCTACAAGCTAAATACCGCAAAATTGAGAAAAACGAAACTAAATACGAAGAATATATGACAGAGGATGCTGACTACATTGTAGTTGCTTATGGGATTGTTTCACGAATCGCAAAAACAGCAATTAGTCACGCTAGAGCTGAAGGGTTAAAAGTCGGAATGATTAGACCAATTACTCTATGGCCATTTCCTAAAGAATCCTTTGAAAAAACACGCGATCAGGTTAAGGCCTATCTGACTGTTGAGATGAGTGCTGGTCAAATGGTTGAAGATGTACGCCTTGCTGTAAATGGCGTTAAACCGGTTCACTTCCATGGTAGAATGGGCGGTAATGTACCGACGCATGAAGAGATATTAAATAAATTAAAAGAAATCGCAGGAGGTGGTAAATAATGACAATGGAAGTAGTGTTTAAAAAGACAAAAGGTTTAACAGATGTTCCTACTACCTATTGTCCAGGTTGTACACACGGCATTATTCACCGCCTTGTAGGTGAATCTTTGGAGGAGCTTGATATTTTAGAAGACACTGTGGGCGTTGCACCAGTTGGCTGTTCTGTACTAGCATATGATTTTTTTAATTGTGATATGACGCAAGCTGCTCATGGCCGCGCACCAGCTGTTGCTACCGGGTTAAAAAGAGTTCTACCACAGAATCGGATTGTCTTTACCTATCAAGGTGATGGCGATTTAGCGTCAATTGGAATTGCTGAAATTATTCACGCTGCAGCTCGCGGCGAAAATATTACGGTTATTTTTGTAAATAATGCAATCTATGGTATGACCGGTGGGCAAATGGCTCCGACGTCACTAATTGGGCAAAAGACACAAACTTCGCCATATGGTCGTCAGGCTAGTCATGAGGGCTACCCGATTAGAGTTGCAGAAATGCTAGCAACACTTGACGGACCAGCCTATGTTGAGCGGGTATCAACTCATGATCTAGTTAGCATTAATCGAGCGAAACGGGCTATTAAAAAAGCCTTTAACAATCAGAAGCAGGGCAAAGGTTTTTCCTTTGTTGAGGTGCTTTCTACCTGTCCAACAAACTGGGGCTACGATGCTTTCGAATCGATGAATTGGTTGAAAGAGAATATGTTACCTGTTTTTCCGCTGGGTCTATATAAAGATCGAAAGGAGGAAGAATAGATGTTACACGAGATTGTTATAGCTGGTTTTGGTGGTCAGGGTGTAATGTCAATGGGACAATTGATTACTTATGCTGCTATGCATGAGGGTAAACATGTTACCTGGCTTCCTTCTTACGGACCAGAACAAAGAGGGGGAACGGCTAACTGTGCAGTGACAGTAAGTAATGAGGAGATTGGCTCACCACTGGTTGAAAAGCCAGGTGTGGTAATTGTTTTGAATACGCCTTCTTTTGATAAATTTGAGCCTTTAGTAGTCCCTGGAGGGGTATTAATAGTGAATAGCTCCTTAATTAATCAGAAGTCAAAGCGCACTGATATAACTGTGATTGAAATTCCGGCAACAGAGATTGCGAATGAAATCGGTCAGCCACGCGTCAGTAACTCGGTAATTTTAGGTGCTTTTGTTGCAGCCTCTGGTGCAGTCTCTATTGAGTCCGTTGTTGAGGGGTTACGTAAGGTTCTACCGGAAAGAAGACATAATCTAATTCCTGCAAACAAAATTGCTTTAGAAAAAGGCGCTGAATTTGCGAGCTAAATATTATGGAGGAAACTGATGGCTGAGCAGAAAATTTATGATGTACTATTTATTGGTGCAGGACCTGGCGGCTATGTGGCTGCAATTCGTGCAAGACAATTGGGTTTGTCAGTCGCAGTAGTTGAGAAAGACTTCGTCGGTGGTACCTGTTTAAATCGTGGCTGTATTCCGAGCAAGGTTTTTTTGCGTAGCGCTGAATTATATCGTAATGCACTTGCAGGTGAAAGCTATGGTGTTATAGCGCAAAAAGTAAGCGTGGATTTTGAGAAGGTGAAGGAACGCAAGAGAGATGTGGTTGCGCAACTAGGCAGGGGCATTGATTTCCTTTTCAAGAAAAATAAAATTGATTATTATTCAGGGCATGGCATGATAGCTGGTGATGCAAGCGGAGTAAAGTTTATAAAAGTGCTTTCTGCGGATGGCAAAAGCTCAGTTTTAAGGAGCAAAAATGTTGTTATTGCGACCGGATCGCGTCCACGCATGTTAGCTAATATAAAGGTGGACGGAAAGAAGATTCTGACAACTGACGAGGCTTTTGAAATGGCCGAATTACCGGCATCAATCGTAATTATTGGTGGAGGAGTTATTGGCATGGAATGGGCGTCGCTTTTGAATGATTTTGGCGTTGAGGTGACGATCGTTGAATATCTAGACCGAATTCTTCCTTCTGAGGATATAGAGATTAGTAAAGAACTTACTCGTGTGATGAAAAAGCGCAAGATTAAGATTATTACTGGTGGCAAAGTATTGGCAGAAAGTATTAAGTTAAATGATGATTCTGTTTCTCTTACTATTGAGAGAAAGGAAAAACAGGAAGAGCTAATAACAGAGCGGATACTTGTCGCTGTCGGACGCGAAGCAGTCACCGAGAATTTAGGATTAGAGTCAACAGCAGTTGAACTTGATCGAGGGACAATTAAGGTTAATGATTTTTATCAGACGGCTGACCCAAAAATCTATGCGATTGGCGACTGTATTGGCGGATTGCAGCTTGCACATGTTGCCTCAAGTGAAGGAGTCGCAGCGGTTGAGCATATTGCCGGCAACTCAGCTGAGCAGGTGGATGATAGGCTAGTGCCAAAATGCACTTTTACTTTTCCCGAAGTTGCTAGTATTGGTCTGACAGCTGAGCAGGCCAAGGAGCAGGGATATAGCACAGAAATCGGTAAATTTAATTTTCGTGGAGTTGGTAAGGCTTTAGTTCATGGTGAGAGCGATGGTTTTGTGAAGTTGGTTATTGATGAAACGACGGAAAAAATTCTGGGAGTACATATGATTGGCCCGCAGGTTACTGATTTGATTATGGTATTAGGGATTACGAAACAATTAGAAAGCAAGGTTTCTGAAATTTCAGCAGCTATCTATCCTCACCCAACATTGTCAGAGTCGATAGCTGAGGCTGTTTTAAATATTAAGAATAGACAAATTCATAGTTAAAAGATAAAGTTAAAGGACATCTCATGATTTACTTAATTAAGTAAATCATTGAACAGCCAAGTTGAATTTTATATAATAGGGCTTGAGAAGAAAATGGAGGAGGAGAATAAATGGAAATATTTGCATCTGTTAAAGGAAGTCACAACTTAAAGAGTTACGAAGAGACATGTAAAAATTTCGACTGGAAAGATGTAGAGAAAAATTTTAGTTGGCACAAAACTGGAAAAGTTAATATCGCCTATGAGGCGATTGATCGCCATGCTGAAACAGAGAAAAAAAACAAGATTGCACTAAACTACAAACAAGGTGAGACTAAAGAGCAATATACATTTCAGGATCTCAAAGAAATGTCAAACAAGGCTGCCAATATTTTGCAGGATAAAGCGGGAATTGAGAAAGGTGACCGTGTGTTCATCTTTATGCCACGCTCCCCCGAATTATATTTTTCCTTCTTAGGCATTATCAAATTAGGTGCAATCGTTGGACCGCTTTTTGAGGCATTTATGAGAGATGCTGTGCATGATCGATTAGTCGATAGCAAAGCAAAGGCACTTATCACTACACCTGAGCTAATAGGAAGGGTGCCGGTAGATGAGCTACCTGACTTAGAAAAAATAATTTTAATTGGTGAAGATATCACAGAGGATGATAAATTTATTGATTTTCGTAAACATATGAAAGAAGCTAGTAAAGAATTCTCAATTGTCTGGGTTGACCGTGAAGATGGAATGTTATTACATTACACATCTGGTTCAACTGGAAAGCCAAAGGGTGTCCTCCACGCACACAATGCGATGATTCAGCATTATCAGACTGGTGAGTGGGTCCTTGATTTAAAGGATGACGATATTTACTGGTGTACAGCCGATCCAGGCTGGGTTACTGGTACATCCTATGGAATTTTTGCACCATGGCTTCATGGCATAACAAATGTAGTAGTTGGTGGACGTTTTAAACCGGAGATTTGGTATGAGGCAATTCAAGATTATAAGGTAACAGTCTGGTATAGTGCTCCAACAGCGTTTAGGATGTTGATGGGTGCAGATGAAGGGATTGTTAAAAACTTCGATTTAACATCATTAAGACATATTTTAAGCGTTGGAGAACCGCTTAATCCAGAGGTGATTCGTTGGGGTTGGGAACAGTTTGGACAGCGGATTCATGACACCTGGTGGATGACTGAGACGGGCGCACATATGATCTGCAATTACCCGTCGATGGATATTCGCCTTGGTTCAATGGGCAAACCAATTCCGGGAACAGAGGCAGCAATCATTGATGACGAAGGTATTGAATTACCACCACTAACGATGGGTAATCTCGCATTAAAACGTGGTTGGCCTGCAATGATGCGTGCAATCTGGAATGACACAGAAAAATATGAATCGTACTTTATTAACGACTGGTATGTATCAGGCGACTCAGCCTATATGGATGAGGATGGTTATTTTTGGTTCCAGGGTCGTGTTGATGATGTGATTATGACTGCTGGTGAGCGAGTTGGTCCTTTTGAGGTAGAGAGCAAACTACTCGAACACCCTGCTGTTGCAGAGGCTGGTGTAATTGGTAAACCTGATCCGCTTAGAGGTGAAATTGTTAAAGCTTTCGTCTCTTTAAAACATGGCTATGAGCCAAGCGATGAACTAAAAGAAGAAATTAGAAACTATATTAAATTAGGCTTAGCAGCTCACGCAGCGCCACGTGAGATTGAATTTAAAGATAAATTACCGAAGACTAGAAGTGGTAAGATAATGCGTCGTGTACTCAAGGCGTGGGAATTAAATTTACCAACTGGTGATCTATCAACCTTAGATGATTAAAAAACTGATATTAAACCGGGTGCCAAATATTGGCATCCGGTTTTTTAGTTAAAATTAAGAAATACGATGAATATTGAAGATAAGACTTCTCAAAATAGGAGATTAGGTATAATATAGAAAATAAAAACAGACAAGGAGTGGGATTAATACAATGAGAATTGGCGTGCCAAAAGAGATTAAGGATAATGAAAACAGAGTTGCAATAACACCTTCTGGAGTACAGATGTTACATCAAGCTGGTCATGAGGTTTATATTGAAACTGCCGCCGGGCTAGAAAGTGGATTTCAAGACCATGACTATCAATCTGTCGGCGCTATTATTCTAAATAATCCTGCTGAAGTATGGGAAAAGTCGGAGATGATTTTAAAGGTGAAGGAGCCACTTCCCGAGGAGTATCATTATTTCCGTGAAGCTTTAATTGTTTTTGCTTATTTGCACCTTGCGAACGAAAAAGAGCTAGCGGATGCATTTCAAGCAGCCAAAATGACTGCACTTGGTTATGAAACTGTTCAGCTTGAGAACAAATCATTGCCACTTTTAACACCGATGAGTGAGGTTGCTGGACGCATGTCGATTCAGGTTGGAGCACACTTCTTAGAAAAGCAATATGGCGGTAAGGGTTTGCTTTTAGGTGGAGTACCTGGTGTTTTGTCGTCGAACGTAATAATTATCGGCGGTGGGATTGTAGGTACAAATGCTGCAAAGATGGCGATGGGACTCGGTGCAAATGTTAGCATTATTGACATTAGTACTGAACGCTTGCGTTACTTAGATGATATATTTGGTAGTAGTATTAATGTGCTGATGTCAAATAGCTTTAATATTGCTCGCGCTGTAAAAACTGCTGATCTACTTATCGGCGCTGTTCTTATAGCAGGTGCGAAGGCGCCGACCCTAGTTACTGAAGAAATGGTTAAGTCGATGGAGCCTGGCTCAGTAATTGTTGATGTAGCGATTGACCAAGGTGGGATTGTTGAAACAATGGATCGTTCTAGTA
The DNA here is from genome assembly GCA_964480445.1 of uncultured Caryophanales bacterium. Classification (GTDB taxonomy): domain Bacteria; phylum Bacillota; class Bacilli; order Tepidibacillales; family Tepidibacillaceae; genus CAYZPB01. The sequence continues at coordinate 9,557 of CAYZPB010000008.1, read as the reverse complement.
CACACAATGATCCAATCTATTTTAAACATGACATAATTCATTATGCAGTTTCTAATATGCCCGGTGCTGTTTCGCAAACTTCTACATTAGCGCTTACGAATCATACAATTCCCTACGCATTAGAGATTGCTAATCAAGGCATTGAGGCGGTTGTCCTCAAAAACAGTGCAATTGCCAAGGGAGTAAACGTTTATAAGGGTAATATTGTGCATGAGGCGGTTGCTAAGAGTTTGAACCTAACTTATGTTGATTTAAACTCATTAATAAGTTAATTAAGAAAAAAAAGTTCCTGATATTTAGGGACTTTTTTAGTTCGAAAGTTTATTATGTAAAGAAGGTGCTTGCTGATGAGGGTGCTGGTTGACCAATTTATTGATTATTTGTTAGTAGAAAGAGGCTTAGCCTGGAATACATTGGATGCTTATCGGCATGATTTAAGTTTATATCTGCAATATTTGGAGAATAATAAGATCGTGCGTATTCAGGACACTAAAAGAACAGATATTATTTCTTTTCTGATTGAGCTGAGAGAGCAGGGTAAGGCGACCTCAACAATAGCAAGAAGCATTGCCTCTATCCGGTCTTTTTATCAATTTTTATTAGCCGACAAATATATAGAGCTTGATCCATCGCAGAATCTAGATTCACCTAAATTAGAAAAACATTTGCCACGAGTACTTACAATAGAACAGGTGGAGTATCTATTAAACCTTCCTAATAAGAATACAGTGTTAGGCATTCGTGATAAGGCCATGCTAGAGTTGCTCTATGCTACAGGGGTTCGTGTTTCTGAACTAGTCTCACTTAAAACTGAAGATTTAAATTTATCAATGGGCTTTGTTAAATGTCTAGGCAAAGGCTCGAAAGAAAGAATTGTACCTGTTGGCAGTCAAGCAATCGAAGCGTTAAAGAATTATCTTGAAGAAGCCTATCCTACTATCTACAAACCACATTCAAACAATTCGCTTTTTTTAAACCAACATGGTCGAGAATTGACAAGACAAGGTTTTTGGGGGATTCTAAAAAATTACGAGAAAAGAATGCATCTTGATTTTTCAATTACACCACATACGATTCGGCACACTTTTGCGACTCATTTGTTAGAAAACGGGGCAGATCTACGATCTGTACAAGAAATGCTTGGGCATGCTGATATATCAACAACTCAAATTTATACACATGTTACAAAAACACGTTTGCGCGAAGTATATAGCAACACGCATCCGCGCGCATAAGGTGTAATCAAGGGTTAGGGCTGACGCGGTAACTTGAAATGTGAACATTTATATGATATGTTTTCATAAATTATCGGTATCATTTTTTATAATTTATAATTCAAGTAATAAAATTATGGAGGAAGAATATGAAGTTACATGGAACATCACGTGTTAATAATAAAGGACATTTAGAAATTGGTGGAATAGACACTGTTGACTTAGTTGCTGAATTCGGTACACCCTTATATGTGCTGGATGAGCAGAACATTAGAGATAAAATGCGACAATATATTGATTCTTTTTCCGCTCATAAGATTCCCTTCCAGGTAGCATACGCAAGTAAGGCCTTATCGACAAGTGCCCTTTATTTAATTGTCGAACAGGAGAAACTTTCATTAGATGTAGTTTCTGGCGGCGAATTATTTACTGCAATTAACGCAGGATTTCCCATGGATCGTGTTCATTTTCATGGGAATAACAAGCAGTACGATGAGATTGAACTAGCGATAGATCATGGCATTGGTGCCTTTGTAATCGATAATTTTTATGAGATTCAGTTAATCAATGAAATTGCCGGTAAAAAAGGCAAAAAAGTTAATGCATTGCTTAGGATTACCCCTAGTGTTGATGTAGATACGCATGAATACATCAGCACTGGTAAAGAGGACTCAAAATTTGGCTTTAACCTAATGGAGCCTGCATTAGCCGCAACAGCAGAAGTATTAGACTCAGATTCGATTAAGTTACTTGGGTATCATTTCCACATCGGGTCACAGCTGTTTGATATGTCGGGATTTAGAGTTGCGATTGAGCGTGCAACAGAATTGTATAAAATAGTAGCAGAGACTTATGGATTAAATTTACCCGTTTTTAATACAGGTGGGGGCTTAGGCATCATGTATACTAGAAACGATCAGCCGCTTTCGATAAAAAGTTATATCGATGAACTTGTTGAACTATGCAAAAAGAACTTTGCTCTGGTAGAACTTCCACTTCCCGAATTATGGGTTGAACCTGGTAGGAGTATTGTCGGCGAGGCGGGAACTACGCTTTATACGGTTGGTTCGATCAAGGATATACCATCAGTACGTAAATATATCTCTGTAGATGGTGGGATGATGGATAATCCACGGCCAGCATTATATCAGGCAAATTACGAGGCTGTTATTGCAAATCGGATGAAGGCAGATGAGTCAAAGCAGGAGATAGTAACAATTGCTGGGCGTGCCTGTGAATCAAGTGATATATTAATAAAGGACATTGCTTTAAATGCACCAGAAACTGGTGATATTTTGGCTGTCTCTAGTACCGGCGCCTATAACTACTCAATGGCAAGCAATTATAATCGAATTCAACGCCCGCCTATAGCATTAGTTTACGATGGTAAGGCAGAGTTAATTGTAGAAAGAGAGAGTTATCAGGATCTTATCTCTAAGGACCGAATACCAGAACGATTGAAACAGTTAAGGAAGGGATAAAAATGGCATATGAGATTAAGCTTGCCTCTTTTGAAGGACCACTCGACTTGCTTTTGCATTTAATTGAAAAAGACGAGATGGATATTTCAGAAATAGAGATTGCAACGATTACAGATCATTATATTGAAGCGATGCATCGTTTAGGGCTAGATGAAATTAGTGATTTTATAGTAATGGCTGCAACACTACTTTATATAAAAAGCAAGCACTTATTGCCAGTACACCTTGAACTTGTTGATGAAGAAACTGAGGAGTTTGAAATTGATTCCCGTGAAGCGCTAATAGCCAAACTTGTTGAATATAAAAAGTATAAATATTTTGCAGAAACGCTCAGAGATTTAGAGAGTGAACGAAACCACCTTTATACACGTAAAGCGATTGATTTCACGCCCTATTATTCTGATGAGAAGGAAAATCCGATTGGTGATACTACACTTTTTCAATTAATCGCAGCATTTGATCATGTTCTGCTTAAACAAACATATAAATTGCCTTATACGAGGGTGGAACAAGAAGTTGCAACAGTCGAAGAAAAGACTGAGGAACTCTTAAAAATGTTGATTGAGAATAATGGCACAATGATGTTTTTTGATGTTTTTAGGCATAATCAATCAAGACAGCACCTTGTACTTACTTTTCTCGGGATGTTAAACTTGATTAAAGAAAATGCAATTTTTTGTGTGCAAGACAAAAATTTTCAAGATATTCGAATTACCTATAACGCTAATCGGGGAGAGAGCAACTTTGGATTATAATAAATTAAAAGCAGTTATTGAGGGACTGCTATTTGCGGTGGGCGAAGAGGGAATTGAACTTCGACAAATAGCGGAGATAATTGAATTAGATCGGGAGGAAACGGCTGATATTATTTTTGATTTAATGAACGATTATAAACGTAATGAACGTGGAATCCAGCTAATCCAGTATGCTGACTCGTTTCAATTAACTACTCTTCCTGAACATGCTGAATATTTTGAAAAACTAGTCTATCTACCAAGTAGAGCGACTCTCTCGCAGGCATCATTAGAGACCTTAGGGATAATCTGTTATAAGCAACCGGTAACCAGGGCAGAAATTGAGGAATTGCGCGGCGTGCAATCAGATAGTGCGCTTCGTACATTGATAAGCAAGCAATTAATAAAGGAGGCTGGACGAAAGGAAACTATCGGACGACCAATTTTATATGTAACTACTAAAGAATTCCTGGAGTCTTTTGGTTTAGAAAATCTTGGACAGCTGCCGCCGCTAATTGAAGACTTAGAACAAGAAAATGAAGCCACCAGTTAATAATGTCTAATACGATTGAGAGGTTGAAAAACTTGGAAAGATTACAGAAAGTTATTGCCCAAGCAGGTATCTCTTCACGAAGGAAAGCTGAAAAGTTGATACAAGAAGGTAGAGTGACAGTTAACGGTGAGATAGTTCAAGAGTTAGGAACAAAGGTAAATCCGTCAAAGGATATAATTCACGTTGATGGTGAAGAGATATATATTGATGCCGAGCGGGTTGTTATAATTTTTAACAAGCCTCCGCGAGTTATTACGACAATGAAAGATCCGCAAAATAGAAAAAAGGTGATTGACTATTTAGATATAGGGTACCGAGTTTTTCCAATAGGAAGGTTGGACTATGAGACAGAGGGTTTATTGCTATTAACCAATGATGGTGATTTAGCAAATAAATTAATGCACCCGAGATATATGGTAGATAAAACATATGAGGTTACTATTAAGGGAGAAATCAGGAGAGAAGATTTAAAAAAGTTGCGCGATGGTATACAATTAGATGATGGTCTGACAGCACCAGCACAGGTCCATGTAGTATCACTACTTGCAAATCAACGCTCGTTAATTTCAATTACAATTTATGAAGGGCGCAAGCATCAAGTTCGAAGAATGTTTAAAACCCTAGGGTATCAGGTGGAGGGGCTAAAGAGAACTGGCTACAGTTTTTTAAATCTTGGTAATCTAAGAAGTGGCGAGCACAGATTTTTATCAAAAAAAGAGACGGATAGATTGAGAAAATTGAATAATTAAGGTTGCGGGGTGAAACGAATGGAAGAGAACAGAGAATATAAAATTTTAATAGTAGATGATGAAAGTAGAATTAGAAGGCTATTAAAAATGTATCTAGAACAAGAAGGCTATATAACTGAGGAGGCCGGTGATGGACTGGCAGCTTTAGAAATGGCTCTAAATAACGACTACGATCTTATTTTACTTGACCTAATGTTGCCGGGTATGGATGGTTTTAAGGTGTGCGAGAAATTGCGAGAGGTTAAGTCAACTCCAGTTATTATGCTGACGGCAAAAGGCGAGGAAATTAATCGAGTGCAGGGTTTTGAAATTGGTGCAGACGATTATGTTGTGAAACCTTTTAGTCCACGCGAAGTAATTTATCGGGTAAAAGCTATACTGAAAAGGGCCTCTGCGACCACATACCTTACTACAGAGCCGAGCAAATCCAGTTATTTAGTAGTTTATGATAATTTAGTCATTGATAATGACGCGCATAGTGTAACTGTTGATGGCTTAGAGGTAAGTCTGACGCCTAAAGAATACGATTTATTATTATACCTTGTAAGCTCACCTGACAAGGTTTTTACACGTGAGGAATTATTGAAAGATGTCTGGAACTATGTTTTCTTTGGTGATCTGAGAACAGTCGATACGCATATTAAAAGATTACGTGAAAAAATTAATAAAATTTCGCCCAAAACTGCAAAAATGATTATTACCGTCTGGGGAGTTGGTTACAAGTTTGGGGGGGCAAAATAGGTGATAGCTCGCAGTATTGTTGCAAAGTTGTGGATAACAATCTTTGCTTTCGTTCTGATAGTTTTTTTAATTTTTAATATGTTTATTTTTAACTATCTTGAAAATTATTATGCTGACTCAGAGGCAGCTTATTTAGTGAACTTAAATGAGGAACTTAAATATGTTTTTAATATGATAAGAACAGGTGGGTTAGCTGATAATTTTGATTATTATAAACAGAGCTTCGCTGTTATTGAAGAGATAATAAGCGCTAATGGGACCAAGCTACAAGTCGCAGAGACTGATGAAGCTGGTCTTTTAATGTTAGAGAATAGTAGCCTGAAGCAAGAACACATAGAACTTATTTCTGCGGAACTGGGAGAGGTTACTAGATTAACCTCAATGATCTATAGTGATATATTTACATATCAAGCTACAAGTTATGATTATTTTGTTCTTACCTATCCAATTTACGATAGTGATGGTGAAGCTATTAGAACCTTAGTATTTTTTCAGTCATTAATTAATATGCATGTGTTAATCAATGACCTGCGAAAATGGCTATTAATTTTTGTTTTGGTTGCTGGATTCTCGACAATAATATTTGCTTTTTTATTATCTTACCGTGTAGCTGCCCCAATTCGTGAAATGTCAAACGCTGCGAAACAATTATCGCTAGGCGACTTTAAGACAAGAGTTAAGGTGACAGGTAGTGATGAGATTGGTGAACTAGGTGATAGCTTTAATCAGATGGCCAGCAGGTTAGAAGAGAATGTATTAACACTGTCAAGCGAAAAGGAGAAACTAGCCAACGTATTAAGTAGTATGGCCGATAGCGTTATCACATTTAATACAATTGGTGACATTATTATGATAAATCCGCCAGGTGAGAAGTTGCTCTCTTGGAATGATCAAGTTCCAGATTTTTTAATAACGATGTTGAATGAAGTTCTGGAAAAAGGGATAAATATTGAACGCACAGAAAAGCTTGAAGGCAAAAGTTTGTCTGTCATTATGGCGCCCTTATTTTTTGGTGATGAAATAAATGGCGCAGTTACATTACTTAGAGATGTAACCTATGAACAGAAATTGGCTGGCCTCAGGCAGGACTTTTTAACTAATGTGTCGCACGAGCTAAGGACACCAATTTCGATGATTCACGGCTATAGTGAGGCAATTATTGATGGAGTAGTAACTAATCGACAAGAGCTTAAGGATATAGTAAGCATTATTCATGAAGAGTCATCAAGAATTAGTCGCTTAGTTAATGAGCTTTTAGAGTTAGCCAGCATGGAATTTGAATTAAATGCATTAAATTATAGTGAGACTGACATCAAAAAGGTTATTGACAAGACTGTTAAAAAATTCCAGCTATTAGATAATAAAAAGAATATTAAATTAGTTGCTGATTATGAACAAATGCCTGATATAATGGTCGAGGTGGATGTAGACCGTATTGAGCAGGTTCTAACAAACCTACTTGACAATGCAATTAGACATTCTGAAGAAAATGGTGAAATCAGAATTGTTGCGCGCATGAAATCTTACGACAAATTGTTGCTAGAGATTATTGATAATGGCGAGGGAATAAAGGAAGAGGACATACCCTTTGTTTTTGACCGTTTTTTCAAGACTGACAAAGCACGAACAAGAGTACATCCTGGCATGGGTCTTGGCTTATCAATAGTAAAAAATATTGTCGATAATCATCACGGTAGCATCTCCGTAAGATCAAATAAACCAAAGGGGATAATTTTTACAGTTTTATTACCCATAAAGCAACAAATGAAAAATGAATACTAATTGTAATAATTTATCTACTATGCTACAATAATCATTATTTTAGAATTCAAAATATGTATTAAAATATTTGTAGAAGGAATAAAAGAGGGGGAGTATTGGTAAATGACTGAAACAACTTTAGTAGTAATAGCTTTACTTACCGGTGTCGTTTCTATTATTGCAGCAATTATTTTTCTATTTTCTGTATTAAAAGAAAGCATGGGCACCGACAGAATGAAAGAGCTGTCTAATGCAATATTTGAGGGTGCGATGGCATTTTTGAATCGACAGTATAAGGCCCTAATACCTATTGTTGTAGTAATTACGGTAGGATTGCTTTTTGTTGATCCAGATCTTTTTGGTTCAGAAGAAGGGGTTGTTATACCAAGAACAGCACTAGCGGTATCTTTCTTTATCGGAGCAGCTTTTTCAGCACTTGCTGGTTATATTGGGATGTTCAGTGCAACAAAGGCTAACGCCCGAACAACTCATGCTGCCATTACTCATATTGGAAAGGCACTAACAATTGCTTTCCGGAGTGGTGCGGTAATGGGCCTGTCTGTTGTTGGTTTAGCTTTAGTTGGTGTTTCTGGCCTCTACTTAATCTACGGTAGTGCAACTGTTATTAATAGTTTTGCTTTTGGTGCCAGCGCCGTTGCTTTATTTGCACGGATTGGTGGCGGAATTTTTACAAAAGCTGCTGATGTTGGCGCTGACTTAGTTGGTAAAGTTGAAGCAGGAATACCTGAGGATGATCCGAGAAATCCTGCCGTTATCGCGGATAACGTGGGTGATAATGTTGGAGACACTGCAGGTATGGGTGCTGATTTATTTGAATCTTATGCAGCAACAACTATTGCAGCAATGATTATTGGTAATACTGTCTTAGGTCTTTATGGCGTTATTTTCCCATTGCTAGTTGGTTCGGTTGGTATAATTGCAGCAATCATTAGTACTGCCTTTGTTCGTTTGAACAGTGATGACGGCAACCCACAAATGGCCTTAAACTTTGGTCTTTGGGGAACTAACTTTTTGACTGCTCTTGGAGCTTTCTTTGTAGCTTACTGGATGTTCCCTGATGTAGCTTTAGGAATTTGGTTAGCCTTATTATTTGGCTTTTTTACTAATCTTGGAATTGGATTTATTACGGAAGTCTACACATCATCTGACTATAAGTCTGTTAAGGAGATTGCTCAGGCATCAGAAACTGGTGCTGCGACCAATATTATTAAAGGTCTCGCGGTCGGACTGAAAAGCACCTTTGCACCAATGATTATAATTGTAATAGCTATCGGTGGATCTTTTGTCGTAGCTGAAAACATCAGCGGTGCTGGGTATGGTATCTATGGTATTGCTATGGCGGCGATGGGTATGCTTGCAACTGCTGGAATGGTAATTGCAATCGATTCCTTCGGACCAGTTGCGGATAATGCTGGCGGTATTGCTGAAATGGCAAACCTAGGGCCAGAAGTTCGTAAAAATACTGATAGACTCGACGCTGTTGGTAACACAACGGCCGCTGTCGCGAAAGGTTTTGCGATTGGTTCTGCTGCTTTAACAGCGATGGCATTATTTACAGCATACGCTGCATCTGCAGGACTATCTGATATTGGAATAAATCTATTAGAACCAAGTGTTATTATTGGTCTATTTATTGGAGCTGTAATACCTTTCATCGTTGCTTCACGTGCAATGGATGCAGTTGGTAGAGCTGCTAGTAAAATGATAGAAGAGGTTAGAAGACAATTTAGAGAGATTCCTGGAATCATGGAAGGAACAGGCAGACCAGACTATGCAAAATGTGTTGATATTAGCACAAAGGCTGCACTTAAGGAAATGATCGTTCCAGGTTTAATTGCAATCCTTACACCGATAATTGTTGGTTTTACACTAGGACCAGTAGCACTTGGTGCAACTTTAGCAGGTGCGACAGCTACAGGTGTATTATTAGCTATCTTTATGTCAAACGCAGGTGGCGCTTGGGATAATGCCAAAAAATATATTGAGAGTGGCGCACATGGCGGCAAAGGAACAGAGGCACATGAGGCGGCAGTTATTGGGGATACAGTTGGAGATCCATTCAAGGATACAGCTGGACCAGCAATGAATCCACTGATTAAAGTTATGGGTACAATCTCATTGATTATTGCACCAATTCTTGCTACACTATTTATGTAATATTTATTAAATACAAATTTAAAAGGAGTTGAACCGAGGTTCAACTCCTTTTTATAATCTAAATTATTCAGTAATCTTTATCGCATCCGTTGGGCAGCTGTCGCTAGCATCGTGTACATCCTCATGAAGGTCTTCAGGTATTTCAG